>NZ_JAMYOR010000049.1:0-50354 GCF_040319965.1 Mesorhizobium sp. M0830
AGAGGGCTCCGCAAATCACGAAGCCTCCCATGAATCATATTCGCACCCCAAACGCACCACACGTTAACCCGAAGCGATTGCCCTGGCCGGCGCGTAGCTGTCGCTTGCCCATAATGCCTGCTTGTCGTAAAGGATATGACCGCCAGCAAGGGTTCCATCGCGCCGGCAGCGCTCACCGACGCCAAATGGAAACCGGTGCCGGCGAGGTTCGCGTGTCTGGCGGCGAAGGTCGCGTGGCCCGGAGGTGAAGCCGGCGAGGCGCTTGCGCTGGTCCATGCGTAATCGTGCGGAGGACCGCGCCGCGCTGTGCATCGCATCTCTCGTCCCGCTGCGCTGCTGAGGCCTCTTCTGTCAGGCGGTCTAGGTTTCGCGCTTCGGGCCGAGCACGAACACTATGAGGGCAGCGACGAACGTGGCAACAGCACTGTAGGCAATGGCGCTGGTAATCCCCGCATTCTCCACCAACAGTCCGCCGAAAATCGCGCCGGCGGCGATTGCCACTTGGAATACTGTGACCAGCAGCACACCGGCGCTTTGGGCCTGCTCGGGAACGGCCCTCCGTACCATCCACGTCTGCAATCCCACTGGCACCGCGCCGAAGGCAAACCCCCACGCGGCAACAGCAATCGCCGAGGCCAAGGCCGATGCTCCCGCCGTCAGCAGCGAAACAGCGGCTATCGCTATGAGCAGCGGTGCAAGGGCCGCGACTGCCTTGAGACTGTACTCGGCCAGAAGCCCGCCGGCCAGATTGCCGAAAAATCCGCCGATGCCAAAAGCAAGCAACACAAGCGAGATCGTTTCTGCATCCAGCGCGGGAATCTTCTCGAGGAAGGCGCGGATATAGGTGATTCCGGCGAAGTGGCCGGAAGCGACCAGCAGGACGACCAAAAGCGCAACCTTGACCATCGGAATCTTAGCCACATCCAGCAGGCTGCGGAAGCTAGCCACTCCAATCGGAGGCAGTCTCGGAATGGTTATGAGTTGCACCAGCAGTGTAGCCGCGCCGCCGGCGGCGGCGAGCATGAAGGCGCTTCGCCATCCCCAGATATCGCCGACATAGGCGCCGATTGGAGCTGCGCAGACGGTAGCTACGGAAACGCCGGTGAGGATGATCGACATGGCGCGCGGCAGGAGGTGGCTTGGAACGAGCCGCATCGCCAGTGCTGCCGACATCGACCAGAAGCCTCCGAGCGCTATGCCGAGCACGACGCGTGCAGTCAGGAGAACCGCCAGCGACCACGCGCCGGCCGCCAGAACGTCCGACAGGATCAGCAGCAGCGTCATGGTCCACATGACGGTCCTGCGGTCCAGGCGCTTTGTGATGATGGCCACCGTCGGCGCCGAGATCGCCCCGACGATAGCTGTCGCCGTCATCGCCTGTCCAGCCGCTCCCTCGCTGATACCGAGATCATGCGCGAGGGGCGTGAGCAGGCTGACAGGCAGAAACTCTGCCGTGACCAGCCCGAAGGTGCCCAAGGAAAGCGAAATGACCGCACCCCATGCGGGACCAGACGGTGGGACGGGCTTTTCTGGGTGCAGAACAGCGTCCATGACACCTGCTGCGGATTGGGTCATGAACGAAGTCTCCACTTTGATGCAATGCAACGTGATGTTGGCTGCCTTGACCCAAATCTAAAAACACAAGCGCATTTCCCGGCGGCGTTGCACGGAGGAGGGTATGTTCATTGCTTCGCGATATTTTGTGACGGTGCGGCGCGCAACATCGATGCCGGTTTCCTTCAGCCGGACAGCGATGTCCTCATCGGAAAGCACGTCACCGGGAGATTCTGCGGCAATGATCGCTTTGATCCGATGCCGGACAGCTTCGGCGGAGTGCGCATCGCCGCCTTGGCAGGACGCGATCGCGACGGTGAAAAAATACTTCAGTTCAAAAACTCCGCGCGGGGTAAGCATGTACTTGTTCGAGGTCACCCGGCTTACCGTCGACTCGTGCACGCCGATCGCGTCAGCGACGGTTCTAAGATTGAGAGGCCGCAGGTGGGCGACGCCGTGTTCCAAAAAGGCATCCTGCTGACGCACGATTTCAGCCGCAACCTTAACAATCGTCTTGGCGCGCTGATCGAGGCTGCGGATTAGCCAGTTCGCGTTTTGCAAGCATTCGTCGAGAAATGCTTGATCTTTCGAATTTTGGGCAGTTTGACGCGTGACTTCGGCATAATAGGTTTGGTTGATCAGCAGCTTTGGCAGCGTGGCGGGATCAAGTTCGATCTGCCACCCGCCTTGCGGCGAGGGCGTGACCCAGACGTCGGGTATGATTGATTCAGACGCACCGGATTCGAATCTGTTCCCAGGCTTGGGATCGAGCGCCCGAATCTCATGCATCATGTCGAGAAGGTCTTCTTCATCGACGCCGCAATGCTGCTTCAGTGCCTCAAAATCCCGTCGCGCAAGCTTTTCAAGATGGGCAACCAAAGCTGCCATTGCCGGGTCGAGCCGATTTCGCTGGCGCAACTGAATCTCGAGGCATTCTCTGAGACTTCGCGCAAAAACTCCCGGTGGATCAAATTGCTGCAAGGTTCCGAGAACCCGTTCCACAACAGCCTCATGGACATTTAGGCTCTCGGCCAGCTCCAAAAGGTTTGCCCGAAGATAGCCAGTGTCTTCCAGATCGGCGGCAAGCTGGCCAGCGATCAGCCGCTCCTGTGGTGTGAACGCAGTGAGGGCGATCTGACGAGCGACATGGTCGTGCAATGTTTCGGCGAGGGTGGCATACTCGTCGAGGGAAGGGCCATTGCCGGGCGGGTTGTTGGTCGTGTTGCGAAGTGATTTCCATTGCCCGAGCCGTTCAGGCGAACCTCCCCCGGTCGGTCCTTCAACGGCGTTTGCCCTAGGGCCGACAGGCTGATCCGCTCCCGAAATCGAAACGTCGTCAAAAGGCCCGCCATCGCTTGATGCAGATTCCAAGAGCGGGTTCTTCTCAATTTCCCGCTCCACGAACTGATGCAGTTCAGTATGCGCCAGTTGCAGCAAGCGAATCGACTCAATGAGTTGAGGCGATGCCACCATGGATTGCTTCTGGCGTTGAAGCAGGCTTGCTGAGGATTGCATGGTGAGCGCGATAATCCTGTCGAGGAGCCTCTTGGGGCCGGCACTGGCACCAGTGAGACGTTTTCTAGGTCAAGCGGCGGCTTTCAGCGTTTCGAGAACGTTTTGCGGGGATGAGACGCCATAGGGGTCGGCCTCGCAGTTGTCGGAGAAACCTTCCTCCTCGAACCAGTGCTCCACCACGCCATTGTCGATCAGGGCGGCGTAGCGCCAAGAGCGCATCCCGAAGCCGAGATTGTCCTTGGCGACCAGCATGCCCATTTTGCGTGTGAACTCGCCTGAGCCATCGGGGATGAGCTCGACCTGCTTCAGGCCCAAGGACTTCCCCCACGCATTCATGACGAAGGCGTCGTTGACTGAGAGGCAGTAAATCGCGTCAATTCCCTCCTTCTCAAACTCATCATAGAGCTCTTCGAACTGGGGCAATTGGTAGGTCGAGCAGGTTGGTGTGAAGGCGCCAGGCAGCGAGAACAGGATGACCCGCTTGCCGGCAAAGTAGTCGTCAGATGTCTTTTCTTCCCAGCGATATGGATTTGGCCCCTGGACTGACTTATCGTGAACGCGCGTGAGAAAGGTGACGAAGGGAACTTTCTTTTGAACTGTCATCAAGTTGCTCCTAAAGAAGAAAACTGCCGTTGAATTCTGGCATAGGCTGGCGCAATTCCGAGCAAAGGCTCGTATGCTCGGGCACGGAATGAGGGCCTCGGCGGCTCGCAACTTCCTTTTCCATCCCGACGTATGGGAACGTCTTGGCGGCTGGTCTTGGCCACGCGAACGCAATCGATCTGAGCGAGCTGGAGACCGTCGAGCCGCTTGCTTTCCACGGCTATGGCGCCGGAAGCGGGATCGGTCACCCGCGATCGTGCCCGGGGAAAAGGGATAGCGGCCGGAAGTAGCCAATATCGCAAGCATGTGCAGGCCTCGAATGTATTACGCAACAGACTCGGGTCACTGGACTGGTTCAGCGTGTTGTCGATATGTGGCAGTGACCCGCCGGCCTTGGCTTGGGTGACCCTTTGACGGGGCCCTTGGGCACTCCCATGCTGAACAGAACCGGTAAACGGCATTTGCGCGAGCGGCCCGTGTTGGCGTGCCGGCATCGGACCGGCCATGCGCAAAGCGGCCACCGAGAACGGCCTTCCGGAGGAGACGATGTCCCGATGTTCAGCGGGAACGGGCACCGTCTCCTCAGGCCACTGTCTAGAGCTTCGCGCGTCGGGCATGGTGCAAGTCGCTTTCATCGTAATTTGATGGTGCTCTAACCAGGAGCAGCAAGCGGCGTGCCATTTCAAATAGAGGTGCTGTTGGACCGCCCCCTTCTTCTCGGAGGCCGTGTCTTAGAAGACCGGGAGCGCGCTATGCCGCCTCGTCACACAGGCAACAACGATGCTGTTGGTGCGGATATTCGGCGCTTCAGCCCCGGCTGGGCAAAGAAGAACCGGAAGCCGAGCCGATGCACCACCTGAGGCTGGCGGGCACTCCAGTCGTAGCGTGTGCCGCTAGCGTTCATGGGTGCGCAGCACGGCTATCGCGAACACGCGCCTCTCGCAGCAACATGAGCGCGCGCTCTTGGGCAAGCGCCTTGGCGCCGTGAGGATCGAATTCCCCAATCGTGTCTGTTTGCCGCCCTCTTATGTTCGAAACTGGACCAGAATGTCGCAGGCCCGACCTAAAGGTCGCCCGAGGCGTTCTGTCCGACACTGTTCCGTCGCCTTTGTTGGCCCGCGACACCGGCTTATTTCGCCTAGTTCTTCTCTGGCCTCAGGCTAAGCCGCTGAGAAGCTGCCACGATTTTTTTCTGCTGCGGCCAAATTGGCACGAGATTTGAAGCACCTTCGTTGCGGGCCGGGAGCCGCCGACCGACTTTCATTTCGTGGATGACACGAATGGAACGAAGAAAGAAAAGCAAAATGTCAAATCTGCGTCGGATAGCGTCTATGGGCAGGGGGGCCTCGGCGAAAGCCCTTACCCAACAGCTCGCCGCCCTTGTCGACGCTTGCGCAGGAAATCTTGGCCGGCGGCGAGTCAAAGGCCCACCACCCGGACTTTATCCTGACCTCGAAGGTACAGGATAATGTTCTGCATCTCGCCGCGCGATGTGCCTAGACAGTTACGCGTTAGCCGATCTTGATAATCGGTCTGCCTCCGGACGACGTCGTCTACATGCCGTCTTAGGTCTTCGCTGCCGCAGCGTCCGCCGGTCACCTTCCGCCCTTCCATCGCTACCGAGTGAAGTGCCATCATGCCCGAACAACCTTTGCCGACGCTGCCGATGTGGCGCGTCGATCACATTGAGCCCTCGACCGAGATGTTGGCGCTGCGGGCCAACGGTCCGATCCACCGCGTGCGCTTCCCGTCCGGGCACGAAGGCTGGTGGGTCACAGGCTATGACGAGGCCAAGGCGGTGTTGTCCGACGCGGCGTTCCGGCCCGCGGGAATGCCGCCGGCCGCATTCACCCCGGATTCGGTGATTCTCGGTTCGCCAGGATGGCTGGTCTCGCACGAGGGGGGCGAGCATACGCGGTTACGCACGATCGTGGCGCCGGCCTTCAGCAACGGCAGGGTGAAGCAGCTCGCGCAGCAGGTCGAGGCGATCGCCGCGCAGTTGTTCGAGACGCTGGCGGCCCAGCCCCAGCCCGCCGATCTGCGGCGCCACCTCTCCTTTCCGCTTCCAGCCATGGTCATTGGCGCGCTGATGGGCGTGCTCTACGAGGACCACGCCTTTTTCGCCGGGCTGTCCGACGAGGTGATGACGCACCAGCATGAAAGCGGCCCGCGAAGCGCGTCGCGCTTGGCCTGGGAAGAACTCCGCGCCTACATTCGCGGCAAGATGCGGGACAAGCGCCAGGATCCGGGCGACAACGTGCTGACGGATCTGCTCGCGGCGGTCGACCAGGGCAAGGCGACCGAGGAAGAGGCGATCGGCCTGGCGGCGGGCATGCTGGTGGCGGGGCACGAGAGCACCGTCGCGCAGATCGAATTCGGCCTGCTGGCCATGTTCCGCCATCCGCAACAGCGCGAACGCCTGATCGGCGATCCATCCCTGGTGGACAAGGCGGTAGAGGAAATCCTGCGCATGTACCCGCCGGGCGCCGGCTGGGACGGCATCATGCGCTATCCGAGGACCGACGTGACCATCGCGGGCGTGCATGTTCCCGCGGAGAGCAAGGTGCTGGTCGGCCTGCCGGCGACGTCGTTCGATCCGCGCCATTTCGACGACCCGGAAATCTTCGACATAGGACGTGACGAAAACCCGCACCTGGCGTTCTCCTACGGGCCGCACAACTGCGTCGGCTTGGCGCTGGCCAGGCTGGAACTCAAGGCGGTGTTCGGTTCGATCTTCCAGCGCTTTCCCGCGCTGCGCCTGGCCGTGGCGCCCGACGAACTGAAGTTGCGCAAGGAGATCATCACTGGCGGGTTCGAGGAGTTCCCGGTGCTCTGGTGATGCGCGGACGCCACCAGGAATCGCGATGTTCTCCGAATTGCCGGCGCGCCTGCCGCGCGCCGATCAGATCAGCCAGCCAACAGGTGACCAAGATGGACGTGCAAGAAACCACGGCAGCATGCCGGGACGCCTTCGCCGAACTGGCGTCGCCAGCGTGCATTCAGGACCCGTACCCATTCATGCGGTGGTTGCGCGAGCACGATCCGGTACATCGCGCGGCGTCGGGCCTCTTTCTGTTGAGCCGCCACGCCGACATCTACTGGGCGCTTAAAGCCACTGGCGATGCTTTTCGAGGGCCGGCGCCAGGCGAACTGGCGCGCTATTTCCCGCGGGCGGCGACCAGCCTGTCGCTAAGTTTGCTGGCGTCCACTTTAGCGATGAAGGAACCACCAACGCATACGCGTCTGCGCCGGCTGATATCGCGCGATTTCACCATGGGCCAGATCGACAAGCTGAGGCCGACCATCGCTCGCATCGTCGCAGCGCGCCTGGACGGCATGGCGCCCGCGCTGGAGCGCGGGGAGGCGGTGGACCTGCATCGGGAATTCGCGCTGACCTTGCCCATGCTGGTTTTCGGCGAACTGTTCGGCATGCCCCAGGAAGACATGTTGGGGCTCGTCGGCGGCATCAGCGCCATTCTGGAAGGCCTGAGCCCGCACGCCAGCGATCCGCAGCTCGCCGCGGGGGACGCGGCCAGCGCCAGGGTGCAGGCCTACTTCGGCGACCTCATACAGCGCAAGCGTACAGATTCCCGCCACGACATCGTGTCAATGCTGGTCGGCGCACACGACGACGATTCCGACATGCTGTCGGATGCGGAATTGATCAGCATGCTCTGGGGCATGCTGCTGGGCGGCTTCGCCACCACTGCCGCGGCCATCGGCCATGCGGTCCTGGCGATGCTGGCGTATCCCGAACAGCGGCATTGGCTGAAGGGAGATGCCGTGGGGGTGAAGGCATTCGTCGAAGAAGCCCTGCGCTACGACGCGCCCGCCATGTTCAGCTCCATTCCGCGTATCGCCCAGCGCGACATCGAACTGGGCCGCGTGGTGATCCCGAAGAACGCGGACGTGCGCGTGCTCATCGCGGCCGGCAATCGCGACCCGGACGCCTTCGCCGATCCCGATCGCTTCGATCCCGTGCGGTTCTACGGCACCAGTCCTGGCATGTCGATCGACGGGAAGATCATGCTGACCTTCGGCCACGGCATCCACTTCTGCCTTGGTGCGCAACTGGCCCGGGTGCAGTTGGCCGAGAGCCTGCCGCGGATCCAGGCGCGCTTCCCCACGCTGGCATTGGCCGAGCAGCCGACCCGGGAGCCCTCCGCGTTCCTTAGGACATTCCGCGCGCTGCCGGTACGGCTGCATGGGCAGGAGGGCTGAGATGCGCGTCGTAGTCGATCAGGATCTGTGCGGAACGACCGGGCAGTGCGTGCTGACGCTGCCGGGCACCTTTCGCCAGCGCGAACCGGACGGCGTGGCCGAAGTGTGCGTGGCGACGGTCCCGCAGGCGCTGCACGCCGCCGTGCGGCTTGCGGCCAACCAGTGCCCGGTCGCCGCCATTCGTGTCATCGAGAGCGACACTGGCCATGACGAGCGCGCCAGCGCCGACCCTGCGCCTTCTCCGGTGGAGGCCGAGCGGCATGCTGCGAAAGACCAGTGCAATTCAGGAGACACGATGGGACGGTTTGAAGGCAAGGTGGCCGTGGTGACCGGCGCTGGCGCCGGCATCGGCAAGGCATGCGCTCTCGCCATCGCGCGCGGGGGCGGCAGAGTGGTGGTGGCCGACATTGATGGCTCGGCGGCCATCGCCTGCACCGCGCAGATCGCGGCCGAAGCAGGCCACGCGCTGCCCATAGCCATGGATATCGCTGATGAGCAGGCGGTGGCAGCGCTGTTCGAGACGGCGGAGCGGCACTTCGGGGGGGTCGACCTGCTGGTGAACAATGCGAGCGCCATGCATCTGACCCCGCGCGACCGCGCCATCCTCGACCTGGACCTGGCGGTATGGGATCAGACCATGGCGACCAATCTGCGCGGCACGCTGCTCTGCTGCCGGCAGGCCATCCCACGGATGATCGCCCGCGGCGGTGGCGCGATCGTCAACATGTCGTCGTGCCAGGGGCTCAGCGGTGACACGGCGCAGACGTCCTACGCCGCGTCGAAGGCGGCGATGAACATGCTGTCGGCCTCGCTCGCCACCCAGTACGGTCACTCTCAGATCCGCTGCAACGCGGTTGCGCCGGGTCTTATCATGACCGAGCGTCTCCTCGCCAAGCTGGACGAGTGCATGCAACGGCATCTGCGCCGGCACCAGCTCCTGCCGCGCGTCGGCCGTCCCGAGGACGTTGCCGCACTCGTGGCGTTCCTGCTCTCCGACGATGCTGCGTTCATCACCGGCCAGGTCGTGTGCATCGACGGCGGCATGCTGGCGCATGTGCCGACATACGCCGACGGTGGCAACAGCTGCGCCGCGCGCCCTGCCGGCGATACCGAATCGGCGGCGGCGGCGCGCTGCTGATGGACATGCTGCTCAACCCACTCAACCGTCGGCACCGGCTGCGATGCGACATGCCGGTCATGCCTGGCGCTTTCCCCCTGGTCGGGCATCTTCCCGCCATTGTCTGCGACCTGCCGCGCCTGCTGGAGCGCGCGCAACGGACGCTGGGCAGCCACTTCTGGCTGGATTTCGGCCCTGCCGGACATCTGATGACCTGTGTGGATCCGGACGCTTTCTCACTGCTCAAGCACAAGGACGTGTCCTCGGCGCTGATCGAAGAGATCGCGCCCGAATTGCTTGGCGGAACGTTGGTTGCCCTGGACGGCGGCGCGCACCGGCAGGCGCGCGATGCCATCAAGGCAGCGTTCTTGCCCAAGGGACTGACCCAGGCCGGGATCGGCGACCTGTTCGCGCCCGTCATCCAGGCGCGGGTGCAGGCGTGGCGCGCCCGCGGCGAGGTAACCATCCTGCGCGAAACCGGGGACCTGATGCTGAAGCTCATCTTCAGCCTCATGGGAATCCCCGCGCAGGATCTGCCGGGATGGCATCGCAAGTACCGGCAATTGCTGCAATTGATCGTAGCCCCCCCGGTCGACCTGCCCGGACTGCCCTTGCGGCGCGGCCGTGCCGCCCGCGACTGGATCGACGCGCAGTTGCGCCGGTTCGTCCGCGATGCGCGCGCGCATGCCGCGCGCACCGGGCTGATCAACGACATGGTGAGCGCCTTCGACCGCAGCGACGGTCCGCTCTCCGATGACGTCCTGATCGCGAATATTCGCTTGCTGCTGCTTGCCGGTCACGACACCACTGCCTCGACGATGGCCTGGATTGTGATCGAGCTGGCGCGGCAGCCTGTGCTGTGGGACGCCCTGGTCGAGGAGGCGCAACGCGTGGGCGCGGTGCCGACCCTGCACGCGGACCTGGCGCAGTGTCCGGTCGCCGAGGCGCTGTTTCGCGAGACACTGCGCCTGCATCCGGCGACCACGCTCCTGCCGCGTCGCGCGCTGCAGGAATTGCAACTCGGCCAACGGCGCATTCCCGCGGGCACCCATCTATGCATCCCGCTGCTGCATTTCTCGACCTCGGCGCTGCTGCACGAGGCGCCTGATCAGTTCCGCCTGGCGCGGTGGCTGCTACGCACAGAGCCGATCCGGCCGGTTGACATGCTGCAGTTCGGTACCGGCCCACACGTCTGCATCGGCTACCACCTGGTATGGCTGGAAATGGTGCAGTTCTGCATCGCCTTGGCGCTGACCATGCACAAGGCCGGGGTGCGGCCGCAGTTGCTGAGCGACGTCGAAAAGGGCCGGCGCTATTACCCGACCGCACATCCGTCAATGAAAATTCGAATAGGCTTTTCATGAGCTGGCATCGCATGCCCTGTGTGGCAAGGCAGCGGCGCCGGCGGGGCGCGGCATTGCTGCACTCAGCGCACGCACTCGTGTGACGCCGGCAACACCGTGACGACTTGCGCTCGCCGTGGCCGTCTCAGCTACAAGGACATCAACAACATGCAGACCGGTTCCACTCCACGCGACCGAATTGGCGTTTCCGCATTCGGCGGATTGGGCGCGCAGGCGCGCGGCGCCTCTGGCGGGCTGCTCCCGGAGATCTGGATGCAGGACGGCGCAAAGCGGGTCGAACAGGCTCTGGGGCGTCTGCTCTGCGCCGAAGACGACGGTAAGACAGAGCTGATGGCGGCCATGCGCTACGCCACCTTGCATGGCGGGAAGCGCACCCGCGCCTTGCTCTGTCTGGCTGCCGGCGCACTGGCGGGCACGCCGGCGCACATGCTCGACGACGTCTGCGCCGCCATCGAGATGATGCACGCCTGTACCCTGGTCCACGACGACCTGCCCGCGATGGACGACGACGTGCTTCGCCGCGGCCTTCCGACCGTGCACGTAAAGTTTGGCGAAGCCACTGCGATCCTGGTCGGCGATGCGCTGCAGGCCCACGCCTTCCTCACCCTGGCGAGCCTGGATGCGCCGGGCGACAACCGTATCGCGCTCGTGCGCGAACTGGCGCAGGCGGTGTCCGCCGAGGGTGCCGCAGGCGGGCAGGCCATCGATCTGTCGCTGGTCGGAAAGCACGCCGGGCTGGACAGGATCCTGGCGGTGCACCGGATGAAAACCGGAGCGCTTGTGCGGGCGTCGGTTCGCATGGGCGCGCTATACTCCATCGCGGAGGATGCCGCGCACGCTGCGCTGTATGCTGCGCTCGATCGCTACACCGCCTGTTTTGGCCTGGCTTTGCAGGTGGCCGACGACATTCTCGACGCGACGGCGGATACCGCGACTCTTGGCAAGACCCCCGGCAAGGACGCGGCGGCGCAGAAGCCGACCTGCGCGTCGATCATGGGGCTGCAGGCAGCGCGCCAGTTCGCCCTGTATTTGTTGCACGACGCCGGGGAGGCCATCGCCACTCTGGGGCCGCGTGCGGAAGGGTTGGCGCAGATGCTGCAGCGGGCCAACGCCTATCTGTCCGCGCCATGCGCATGAGCGCGCCCATCCGTAAGGACTCGCCCCTGTGCTGGTGCGATCGGCCGGCGGGCGCTGCATGCTGCACTGTGTCCGTGTCGGCGGCGACGTGCGCGGCGTCTGCCCGTTTCTGTTCTCGTTAGCCCTCTGCAGAAGGAACATACCGCGTGAACGCGCTGTCCGAACAGATCCTTTCCGAATTGCGTCATCTGCTGAGCGAGATGAGCGACGGCGGCAGCGTCGGTCCGTCCGTATACGACACGGCGCGAGCTCTGCAGTTCGACGGCAACGTCACCGGTCGGCACGACGCATACGCGTGGCTCATCGCGCAGCAACAGGCCGATGGCGGATGGGGAAGTGCGGACTTCCCGCTGTTTCGCCATGCGCCTACCTGGGCGGCGTTGCTGGCATTGCAGCGTGCCGATCCTCTTCCCGACGCTGCCGACGCTGCCGACGCAGCCCAGGCTGCAATCCGGTTCCTCGAGCGCCAGCCCGATCCCTACGCGCATTCGGTGCCGGAAGACGCGCCCATCGGCGCGGAGCTGATCCTGCCGCAGTTGTGCAACGAGGCCGCATCCTTGCTGGGCGGCTTGGCGTTTCCGCGCCACCCGGCGCTGTTGCCGTTGCGGCAAGCACGCCTGGTCAAGCTGGGGGATGTGGCGACGTTGCCGAGCGGCCATCCGTTGCTGCACTCCTGGGAAGCCTGGGGGACGTCGCCGGCCACCGCATGCCCGGACGACGACGGCAGCATCGGCATCAGTCCGGCGGCCACCGCTGCGTGGCGTGCGCACGCCGTGACACAGGGAAGAACGGCGCAAGTCTGGCGCACCGACGGGTATCTGCAGGCGGCATCGCGGGCGACGCGCAGCGGCATCGAAGGTGTCGTTCCCAACGTCTGGCCAATCAATGTGTTCGAGCCATGCTGGTCGCTGTACACCCTGCATCTGGCCGGTCTATTCGCGCATCCCGCGCTCGCCGAGGCGGTGCAAGTGGTCATCGCGCAACTCGACGCCCGCCTCGGAGTCCGCGGTCTGGGCCCGGCCTTGCACTTCGCGGCCGATGCGGACGACACCGCCGTTGCGTTGTGCGTCCTTCGCCTTGCAGGCCGCGACCCGGCGGCCGACGCGTTGCGCCAGTTCGAAACCGGCGAGCTCTTCGTCACCTTCCCGGGCGAGCGCAATGCCTCGGTGTCGACCAACATCCATGCCCTGCATGCGTTGCGAATGTTGGGAAAGCCCGCCGCCGGCACCAGCGCCTACGTCGAAGCCAATCGCAACCCGCACGGTCTATGGGACAACGAAAAATGGCACGTTTCGTGGCTGTATCCCACCGCGCATGCGATCGCTGCGCTCGCGCAAGGCAAGCCCCAGTGGCGCGACGAGCGCGCGCTGGCGGGGCTGCTGCGGACGCAGCGCGACGACGGCGGCTGGGGCGCCGGTCGCGCGTCCACATTCGAGGAAACCGCCTATGCGCTGTTCGCGTTGCACGTGATAGACGGGACCGAAGAACCGGCAGGGCGCCGGCGCATCGCGCAGGCGGTGGGGCGTGCGCTGAAGTGGATGCTCGCCCGCCACGCAGCCCATGCATCGCCCCAGACGCCGCTGTGGATCGGCAAGGGACTGTATTGCCCCACCCGGGTGGTGCGGGTGGCCGAACTCGCCGGGTTGTGGCTGGCGGTTCGTTGGGGGCGGCACGTCTCGGCCGAGGGAGCAGGAGCGGGGCCATGATCCCGACCGATCGCGCCCTGCAGCACGTGCTGGAGTGGGGGCGTTCCCTGACCGGGTTCGCCGACGAGCATGCTGTGGAAGCGGTCAGGGGCGGCCAGTACATCCTGCAGCGCATCCACCCGAGCCTGCGCGACGCCAGCGCGCGCACCGGCCGCGATCCGCAGGACGAAACGCTGATCGTGGCGTTCTATCGCGAACTGGCGCTGCTGTTCTGGCTCGACGATTGCAACGACCTTGGCTTGATCGCGCCGGAGCAGCTCGCCGCGGTGGAGCAGGCGCTGGGGCAGGGCGTGCCGTGCGCGCTTTCCGGATTCGAGGGCTGTGCTGTGCTGCGCGCTTCGCTCGCCGCGCTCGCCTACGATCGTCGCGACTATGCTCAGCTTCTCGACGATACCCGGTGCTACTGCGCGGCGTTGCGCGCCGGACACGCGCAGGCGGCAGTGGCGGAACGCTGGTCCTACGCCGAGTACCTGCACAACGGCATCGATTCGATCGCCTACACGAACGTGTTCTGTTGCCTGTCGTTGCTGTGGGGGCTGGACATGGCGACCTTGCGCGCGCGTCCGGCGTTTCGCCAGGTCCTGCGGCTCATCTCCGCGATAGGGCGCTTGCAGAACGACCTGCATGGACGCGAAAAGGATAGATCGGCCGGCGAGGCCGACAACGCGGCGATCCTGCTGCTGCAGCGCTATCCCGCCATGCCTGTCGTGGAGTTCCTCAACGACGAGTTGGCCGGCCACACACGCATGCTGCACCGGGTGATGGCGCAAGAACGCTTTCCTGCGCTGTGGGGACCGTTGATCGAGGCCATGGCGGCAGTCCGCGCGCAGTACTACGAGACCTCGACCAGCCGCTACCGCAGCGACGCTGCGGGCGGAGGCCAGCGTGCGCCCGCCTGAACGCGGGGGAAACGGCGGCGTGCGCGCGCTGCCGTCGGTCCGGCCCGACGCAACGCCGTCGCCCGATGCGGCGGAAGGAGTGAGCATCAGCGACACCAACTTGAGCCGGCGCAAGGACGACCACCTGGACATCGCGCTGGATCGGCGAACGGCACGGGCCAAGGCCGCTGGCTGGGAGTACATTCGTTTCGAACACTGCGCATTGCCCGAGTTGGACCTGACGCAGATCGACCTGAGCGCCTCGCTGCTTGGCAAGACCATGCGCGCGCCGCTGCTGATCAGCTCCATGACGGGCGGCATGCCACGCGCGGAGTCCATCAACCGGCATCTGAGCGAGGCAGCGCAAGCCTTGGGGATCGCCATGTGCGTCGGTTCGCAGCGCGTGAGCCTGCAATCCCCCAACTCCCATGGGCTGACGCGCGCGCTGCGCCGCCTAGCCCCAGACGTTCCATTGCTTGCCAATATCGGCGCCGCGCAACTGCTCCAGCCCGACGGCCTGGACCTTGCACGCCGGGCGGTGGATGCACTGGAGGCCGATGGACTCATCGTCCATCTCAATCCGCTGCAGGAAGCAGTACAGCCGGAGGGCGACCGCGACTGGCGCGGCGTCCTGGCGCAGATCGCTCGCGCCGCGCGCAGCGTCGGCGTGCCGATCGTGGCCAAGGAAGTGGGGTCGGGCCTGTCCGCCTCGGTGGCCTGTGCGCTCGTTGAGGCGGGCGTGGCGGTGATCGATGTCGCCGGCGCCGGCGGCACCAGCTGGGCCGCGGTGGAGGGCGAGCGCGCCCGCGATGCCGCCGACCGCGCAGTGGCGATGGCGTTCGCCGATTGGGGGATTGCGACCCCGGCCAGCGTGCAGGCGGTACGTCGGGCGATGCCAGCGGTGAAGCTGATCGCGTCGGGCGGGATCAGCGACGGCGTCGACGTGGCCAAGGCTATCCGCCTGGGCGCGGACATCGCGGGGCAGGCAGCCGGCGTGCTGCGCGCGGCTACGGTATCCACCGAGGCCGTTGTTGCGCATTTCGAGATCCTTATCCGCCAGTTGGCCGTCGCCTGCTTCTGCACCGGCTCGGCTGATCTGGTGGCGTTGCGTCAGGCGCGCTTGTTGCCCTCGGCGCACCTGCCCGCCGGTTGACGCCGGCGGCGCCCGTACGTGCGGCGGGCGCTAGTCTTACTGAGTGAGAAAGTCTCGGAAGCGGGGGGATTGCCTGGTCGCGGGGTTGTTCGGGTGCTGCATCGTGATCGGGGAGGCACCCCGCCATGCCCCGAACGGACAGCCGAGAGTAAAGCGGTATTCGACGGCTATGTCGATGCTTGATCAGGGTGACCGGTCACGCAGAGCGAGAAGCCCCTAAAAGGGTCGGAACACCAGGTGCGGCGGGAGACCGGCAGGGAGTGCATGGTACAAAGCCATTGCAACAGGAGTGGCGATCCACATTGACCCCCAGTCAGCGCGGCCGGCCGTATGGACGAGAAGAGACGAGCGATTTCAGCTGCCGGACCGCCTTGATTTAACATTCCGATAGTTCCGGAGGGCTGATCGGGCGTCAGTTTCGGACGGCGTTCACCGTCGGGCGGCGCTAAATGCAGGATGATTGATCTCTTTACGTATCATAAGGCTGATGCATGATACGCGAACAGATCATAACGTGTTGACTCGATCACTGGATAAGATACTCTGCCATATCATCTAGCATTGGAATGGATCGTTTACGTATCATATGGACCCTCAATCGGAAATTCTACGCGAAATCGGTGGGCTTTTCAGGCAGGCGAGGCTGGCCGCTGCCATGACGCAGGAGCAGGTCGCCGACTTAGCGGGTATATCCCGTCCCCGCTATCGCGACATCGAAAAGGGAGCCGCAGCCGCACGTGCGACGACGCTGATGAATATCGCTCGCGCGCTCGGCCTGGAAATGATGCTGGTCCCGCAAGTCATGGTGCCGGCTGTCCAGGCTCTATTGCGTCCGCATGATGATGACGATCGACCCGCCTTTGTTTCTCAACCTGACGATGACGATCATGCCTCCAGTCTTTCGCGCACCTAAGACGATCCCGTCGCTGGACGTGCTCTTGAACGCAGTGAAGATCGGCACAATCGTCAGGACGCCGGGCGATTTCAATGCATTCAACTTCGATGAGGCCTACCGCGCGACGGGCGGCTTTCCGGTTCTCAGCCTGTCGTTCCGGGCAGCGACGGGAGGATTGCGGAAAGATCCGAAGCCTCTGGCAAGCGCCTTGCCCGCTTTCTTCGCGAACCTCCTGCCGGAGGAGAAATTGCGCGAGGCGATGGAAAGGCACCACGAAGGCAATGTGCGGCCAGGCAATGATTTCGACCTTTTAGCGGCGCTGGGCGCCGATCTGCCGGGAGCCGTACGGGCGTTGCCCAGTGACGGCGCGATAGCGGTTTCACAGGACGCTTCAAAGGATCAGCCCAAGGCACGGTTCTCGCTTGCCGGCGTGCAGATGAAACTGTCGGTCATGAAGAACACTGGAAAAGGCGGCGGCCTTACCTTGCCGATGGACGACGAGCAGGGCCGGTACATCGCCAAGTTCCCTTCGACGGCCTTTCCGGGCGTTTCCGAGAACGAATTCGCCAACCTGGCGCTGGCAGCAGCAATCGGCATGGACGTTCCTGAATGCGAACTGGTCGAGAAGTCCGATTTTGAGGGCGTTCCCGAAGAATTCAACACGCTGTCTGACGGCAAGGTCCTTCTCGTCAAACGCTTCGATCGCGGCGCCGGTGGCGAGAGGATACACATCGAGGATTTCGCTCAGGTCTTCGGTGTCTACCCTTCGCGCAAATATGAGGGGGCTGCTTATCACGACATAGCCTTGGCTCTTGGCGTGGCCGTCTCGCCTACGGTGGCTCTCGAGTTCGTCCGCCGCCTGGCACTGACCGTCATCACCGGCAATGGCGACATGCACCTGAAAAACTGGTCTTTGATCTATCCCGGTAACGGCGACAAGCCGGCGCTTGCACCAATCTACGACCTCCTATCCACCGTGCCATATATTCCCGCCGACGCCATGGCGCTGTCGCTTGGAGGAGAGCGCTCGTTCAAGGCGCTGGCAGCACCGCGATGGAAAGCATTTGCGAACCGTGCACGGCTTCCGGAGCCAGCAGTCCTGAAGGCAGTGGTCGAGACGGTCAAACTCGTCAACGAGTACTGGTGGCGTCTGGCTGAGCGCGACGTTGTCGCAGCGAAAGTGCTCGAGCGGATGGACGGACATGTGAAGGCGATGACGCCGATACTGAACTCCTGTGCCGACAAGTGAGCCGAGACCCCCGAATTGCTGATATAGCGGGACCATCCGCCTGTGGCACCGGATGAGTGGCCGTGGATCGGTGGTATGCCAGGATCGCGCGCAAAGTCGGCGGAGTGTCCACTTGGACACGCGTTGAGCAAGCACGTCAGCTCGCGGGCACAGAAGAGTTCGCAGCATCGCAGAGGGTCGAGATGCTGTTCGTCCACCTCAATTCAACGATGCGGTTCAACCGAATTCGGTGACTGAGGATCGCGATCCGACGCTTTGTGTCGCCAATGTCGCGTCCGCTACACGGGCTGTTCCGACGATCCTTTCTTGGAACTCAAGCTAAACCCCTGAAAAGCAACCATGAAATTATTCTTCGGTTGGATCAGCCAAATTGGCATGAGTCTTGAGTTCCTTAGGTGCGAGGCGGCTAGAGCTGCCCGACCGGCATTCAAGTCGCGGCAGCCGCGATGAATGGGAACGAAGGAAGGAAAGCTACATGTCAGGTTTGCGTCAGATCGCCTTTTACGGCAAGGGCGGCATCGGCAAGTCCACCACCTCCCAAAATACGCTCGCCGCCCTGGTCGACCTCGGGCAGAGAATCCTCATCGTCGGCTGCGACCCCAAAGCCGACTCCACCCGCCTGATCCTGAACGCGAAGGCGCAGGATACGGTCCTGCATCTCGCGGCAGAGGAAGGTTCGGTGGAAGACCTGGAACTCGCGGACGTGCTCAAGGTCGGCTACAAAGGCATTAAATGCGTGGAGTCGGGCGGACCCGAGCCAGGTGTCGGCTGCGCCGGCCGCGGCGTGATCACCTCGATCAACTTCCTCGAGGAGAACGGCGCCTACGACGACGTCGACTATGTCTCCTACGACGTGCTCGGGGACGTGGTGTGTGGCGGTTTCGCGATGCCGATCCGCGAGAACAAGGCGCAGGAAATCTATATCGTCATGTCCGGCGAGATGATGGCGCTCTATGCCGCCAACAACATCGCCAAGGGCATCCTGAAATACGCCCATTCGGGCGGCGTGCGGCTCGGCGGCCTGATTTGCAACGAGCGCCAAACTGACCGCGAGCTCGACCTCGCCGAAGCGCTGGCTTCCAGGCTCAATTCCAAGCTTATCCACTTCGTGCCGCGCGACAACATCGTCCAGCACGCCGAGCTCAGGAAGATGTCTGTGATCCAGTATGCGCCGGACTCGAAGCAGGCCGGGGAATACAGGGCACTGGCCGAGAAGATCCATGGGAATTCGGGCCAGGGCACCATCCCGACCCCGATCACCATGGAGGAGCTCGAGGACATGCTGCTCGACTTCGGCATCATGAAGACCGACGAGCAGATGCTTGCCGAGCTTCAGGTCAAGGAAGCGGCCAAGGCGGCCGCACAGTAGCGACCGCTGCCGACATGAGGCGCCGCCTGACCTGGTGCGCCTTTCAAAGAATGGCGCCTCGTCGGTGAGGCGTCACCCTGAACCTTGAAAGGGGTCCCATGAGCCTGGAATACGAGAATGACGGTGGCCTCCATGCGAGGCTTATCGAGGAAGTGCTATCGCAATATCCTGACAAGTCGGCGAAGCGGCGCAGAAAGCACCTCAGCGTCGCAAAAAGCGGCGACGAGGCTGGCGAGGAAAGCGAGGTCCTTTCCGAATGCGAGGTCAAATCGAACATCAAGTCCATCCCCGGCGTGATGACGATTCGCGGCTGCGCCTATGCCGGCTCGAAAGGCGTGGTGTGGGGTCCAGTCAAGGATATGGTCCATATCTCGCACGGCCCGGTCGGCTGCGGGCAATATTCCTGGTCTCAACGCCGAAACTACTACGTCGGCACGACCGGCATCGACACGTTCGTCACCATGCAGTTCACCTCCGATTTCCAGGAGAAGGACATTGTTTTCGGCGGCGACAAGAAGCTGGAACGGATCATCGACGAGATCGAGGAACTATTTCCGCTGAACAAGGGCATGACTGTGCAATCCGAATGCCCGATCGGGCTGATTGGCGACGACACCGAAGCTGTGTCCCGCAACAAGGCCAAGGAGCACGAAAAGACAATCGTGCCGGTGCGCTGCGAGGGCTTCCGCGGCGTCTCGCAATCCCTCGGCCACCACATCGCCAACGACGCGATCCGCGACTGGGTGTTCGAGAAGAAGGAGGTCGAGTTCGAGGCCGGCCCGTACGATGTCAATGTGGTCGGCGACT
The DNA here is from genome assembly GCF_040319965.1 of Mesorhizobium sp. M0830. Lineage (NCBI taxonomy): Bacteria > Pseudomonadati > Pseudomonadota > Alphaproteobacteria > Hyphomicrobiales > Phyllobacteriaceae > Mesorhizobium > Mesorhizobium sp. M0830. Next base: position 19,569 of record NZ_JAMYOR010000049.1, read on the forward strand.
ACAACATCGGCGGCGACGCCTGGGCTTCGCGCATCCTGCTCGAGGAGATGGGCCTGCGCGTGGTCGGCAACTGGTCGGGCGACGCTACGCTGGCCGAAATAGAGCGAGCGCCAAAGGCGAAGCTCAATCTCATCCATTGCTACAGGTCGATGAACTACATCTGCCGGCACATGGAGGAAAACTATGGCATCGCCTGGATGGAGTACAATTTCTTCGGCCCCTCCCAGACTGAAGCCTCTCTGCGCAAGATAGCCAAGCACTTCGGGCCGGAAATCGAGGCCAAGGCCGAGGCGGTCATCGCCAAATACCGGCCGCTGGTCGATGCGGTCATCGCCAAGTACCGGCCGCGCCTCGAAGGCAGGACGGTGATGCTCTATGTCGGCGGGCTGCGCCCCCGTCACGTCGTCACGGCATATGAGGACCTGGGCATGGTGATCGTCGGCACTGGCTACGAATTTGGCCATAACGACGACTATCAGCGCACCGGCCACTACGTGAAGAAGGGCACACTGATCTATGACGACGTGACTGGTTACGAGCTGGAGAAGTTCATCGAGGGGATCCGTCCTGACCTCGTGGGCTCCGGCATCAAAGAGAAGTACCCGGTCCAGAAGATGGGCATACCGTTCCGTCAAATGCATTCCTGGGATTATTCCGGCCCGTATCACGGCTACGACGGCTTCGCCATCTTCGCCCGAGACATGGACCTGGCCATCAACAACCCGGTCTGGAACCTCTACGACGCTCCCTGGAAGAAAAAAGCCGAGCCGTCGGCGGCGATCGCAGCCGAATGAAACCCTGGCCTCCCGGAAGCCGGGAGGCAGTGAACGCCTGTGGCCGCTTGTCCGCGGGAGACCTGAAACGTTTCGACGTCCCTGTGCCGCCCTATGGCGGGCCAGATGGAAAGAGGTAACCACCCATGCCGCAGTCGGCTGAAAAAGTTCTCGACCACGCGCCCCTGTTCCGCGAGCCGGAATACAGGCAGATGCTCGCCGAGAAGAGGCTGAATTTCGAATGTCCTCACCCGGACCAGATCGTTGCCGACCAAGGCGAATTCACCAAGACGTGGGAATACCGCGAAAAGAACCTTGCTCGCGAAGCGCTTGTCGTGAACCCCGCCAAGGCCTGCCAGCCGCTCGGCGCGGTGTTCGCGGCCGCAGGCTTCGAGCGAACCATGTCCTTCGTCCACGGCAGCCAGGGCTGCGTCGCCTATTACCGCTCGCACCTGTCGCGCCATTTCAAGGAGCCTGCTTCGGCGGTTTCCTCCTCGATGACCGAGGACGCGGCAGTGTTCGGCGGCCTGAAGAACATGGTCGACGGGCTCGCCAACACGTACCAACTCTACGACCCAAAGATGATCGCCGTCTCGACCACTTGTATGGCGGAGGTCATTGGCGACGACCTGCACAGCTTCATCGAGAACGCCAAGGACGAAGGCTCGGTCCCGCGCGACTTCGACGTGCCCTTCGCCCACACGCCGGCCTTTGTCGGCAGCCATGTCGACGGCTATGACGTTGCGGTTAAGGGCATTTTGGAGCATTTCTGGAAGGGCGAGGAGCGAACGGAAGCCGAGGGAACCATCAACATCATTCCGGGCTTCGACGGGTTCTGTGTCGGCAACAACCGGGAACTCAAGCGCCTGCTCGATCTGCTGGGCGTCTCATATACCTTCATCCAAGACGCCTCTGACCAGTTCGACACGCCGTCGGACGGCGAATACCGCATGTACGACGGCGGCACGAAGATCGAAGACGTGAAGAAAGCACTCAACGCCGAGGCGACACTTTCGCTACAGCATTACAACACCCGAAAAACACTGGAGTATTGCGAGGGGGTAGGGCAGGCGACTGCCTCGTTTCATTACCCGCTCGGCGTCCAGGCGACCGACGACTTCCTGATGGAGGTCTCCGCGATTTCCGGCAAGCAAATCCCCGAGGCAATCCGCCTGGAGCGCGGCCGACTTGTCGATGCCATGGCGGACAGTCAATCCTGGCTGCACGGTAAGAAATACGCCATCTACGGCGATCCGGACTTTGTCTATGCCATGGCCCGCTTCATCATGGAGACGGGGGGCGAGCCGACCCATTGCCTCGCCACCAACGGCACCTCGGCATGGGAAGCGGAGTTGAAGGAACTGCTTGCATCATCGCCCTTCGGCAAGGGTGCTCAAGTCTGGGCGGGCAAGGACCTCTGGGCGATGCGCTCGCTGCTCTTCACCGAGCCGGTGGACCTGCTGATTGGCAACTCCTATGGCAAATATCTGGAGCGCGACACCGGCACGCCGCTGATCCGGCTGACGTTTCCGATCTTCGACCGCCACCATCACCATCGGTTTGCGCTTATGGGCTACCAAGGCGGGTTGCGCGTCCTGACGACGATCCTCGACAAGATCTTCGACAAGCTCGATCGCGAGACAAGCGAGACGGGCGTGACGGACTATTCGTATGACCTCACCCGCTAAGCGTGACGGTCGGCTTTGGCCGGTCGTCTTCCCGAGGGACTTTGGAGACCGACGCAATGTCCTTGCTCAGAGCCAAAATCCAGGATCTCTTCAATGAGCCTGCCTGCGAGAAGAACCGCGGCAAGAATGCCAAGGCGCGCAAAAAGGGCTGTTCGAAGCCACTGACCCCCGGGGCGGCGGCCGGCGGCTGTGCCTTCGATGGCGCCAAGATCGTGCTGCAGCCGATCACTGACGTTGCGCATTTGATCCATGCGCCGCTCGCCTGCGAGGGCAATTCCTGGGACAACCGCGGTGCGGCTTCGTCCGGGCCAACACTGTGGCGCACAAGCTTCACGACCGACCTCACCGAACTCGACGTGGTGATGGGGCAGGGCGAGCGGAAGCTCTTCAAAGCGATCCGCGAGATCAAGGAAGCCTATGGGCCGCCGGCGATCTTCGTTTATCCGACCTGCGTGACGGCGCTGATCGGCGACGACATCGAGGCCGTCTGCAAGCGCGCGGCGGAAAAGTTCGGCTTGGCCGTGGTACCGGTCAATGCGCCGGGCTTCGTCGGCTCCAAGAATCTCGGCAACAAGCTTGCCGGCGAGGCGTTGCTCGAGCATGTCATCGGCACGGTCGAGCCCGACGATGCCGGCCCTTACGACATCAACATTCTTGGCGAATTCAACCTCTCGGGCGAATTCTGGCTGGTGAAGCCGCTGCTGGATCGGCTCGGGATCCGGGTGCGCGCCTGCATTCCAGGTGACGCACGTTACTTGGACATTGCCGGCGCGCACCGCGCCCGGGCGGCCATGGTGGTGTGCTCGACCGCGCTCATCAATCTCGCCCGCAAGATGGAGCAGCGCTGGGGCATCCCGTTTTTCGAAGGCTCCTTCTACGGCATCAGCGCCACCTCTGAAGCGCTCCGACAAATATCTAAGCTGCTCGTGAAGAAGGGCGCCGATCCGGAGATCCTCGGCCGCACCGAGGTATTGATTGCCGAGGAAGAGGCGATCGCCTGGAAGAAGCTAGCCGCCTACCGGCCGAGGCTCGAAGGCAAGCGCGTGCTGCTCAACACCGGCGGCGTGAAGTCCTGGTCGGTCGTCCATGCGCTGATGGAGATCGGCATCGAGATCGTCGGCACCTCTGTCAAGAAGTCGACCGTCGAAGACAAGGAGCGCATCAAGCAGATCCTCAAGGACGACAACCACATGTTCGAGCAGATGGCGCCGCGCGAGCTTCACGCCATGCTCTCCGAACACAAGGCCAATATCATGCTGTCGGGCGGGCGCACGCAGTTTATCGCCCTGAAGGCCAAGACACCCTGGCTCGATATCAACCAGGAGCGCCAACACCCTTACGCCGGCTATGACGGCATGGTGGAACTCGTACGCCAGATCGACATCGCCATTCACAACCCGATCTGGGGGCAGGTGCGGGAGCCGGCACCATGGGATTGCCAGCCTGCGGTGAGGGAGGAACGGCCGCGCACGGAAAGCGAGACCGCGACTTTGCATGTTGTCCAGGAATTCGCCGGCACGACGGCCGATGATTTCGGCGAGCGTTGAGGAAGGCAGATGGTCCGCATCCTTCCCCAGACCAAAGCGGCGGCGGTCAATCCGCTGAAGTCATCGCAGCCGCTGGGTGCCGCCTTGGCCTTTCTTGGCGTCGACGGCGCGATGCCGTTGTTCCACGGCAGCCAAGGGTGCACCAGCTTCGCGCTCGTGCTCTTCGTGCGACATTTCAACGAAGCCATCCCCTTGCAGACAACGGCGATGGATGAGGTGGCGACGATCCTTGGCGGGGCGGACCATCTGGAACAGGCGATACTCAACCTCAAGGCCCGCGCAAAGCCAACGCTGATCGGGGTTTGCACGACTGCGCTGGTGGAAACCCGGGGCGAAGACTGCGCAGGAGATATCGCCAATATCAGGCTGAAGCGCACCAAAGAACTCGCGGGTACGGAGGTGGTGCTAGCCAACACACCGGATTTCGACGGCGCGATCGAAGAGGGCTGGGCCAGGGCTGTCACCGCTATGATCGAAAGGATTACGCGGCCCGGCGAGCAGGCGCGGCAGTCGAAGAAAATCGTGATCCTGCCTGGCTGGAACCTCACTGTGGCTGACATCGAGCATTTGCGTGAGATGGTTGAAAGCTTTGGACTGAAGCCGGTGATTCTGCCGGACATCTCCGGCTCGCTCGACGGTGCGGTGCCCGACCGCTGGGTCACGACCACCTATGGCGGCACCAGCGTCGAGGATATCCGCGAGCTTGGCACGGCTGTGCAATGCGTCGCCATCGGTGAGCATATGCGCCGCCCGGCCGAGCTGCTGCAGAGGTTGACCGGCGTGCCTTACGTGCTGTTCCGGTCGCTAACTGGATTGAGGGACGCCGACCGGTTCGTCTCGCTGCTGTCCGCAGTTTCGGGCGAGGCGGCGCCGGCTGAGGTGCGCCGTCGGCGGGCGCAGTTGCAGGACGCGTTGCTCGACGGACATTTCCACTTTGGAGGCAAGAAAATTGCGATCGCTGCTGAACCAGACCAACTCTACCAACTCGCGAGCTTCTTCATCGCCATGGGCTCCGAAATCGCGGCGGCGGTCACAACGGCCGCTGTGTCGAAAATTCTGGAGGAAGTGCCGGCGCAGTCGGTTCAAATCGGCGATCTCGGCGATTTGGAAGCGCTTGGCGCCGGCACTGATCTTCTCGTTACTCATTCCCACGGCCGCCAGGCGGCGCAGCGCCTCGGCATTCCGCTCATGCGGGTCGGCTTCCCGATCTTCGACCGGCTCGGGGCCCAGCACAAGCTCATAATCCTCTACCAAGGGACCCGCGACCTGATCTTCGAGGTTGCCAACATTTTCGAAGCCAACGGGCACGCGCCGACGCCTGTGGCGCTTGATCCACTCCGTAAGCGAGAAATGCCAGATGAGCTCCGTCCGTCGCCTCTCGCTCGTCACTGACGAGGTTCACGCACCGACGCCGGAACGCCAAGCCGGCGCATTGCGCGTGGCAATCGCCACGCAGGACATGAAGAACATCAACGCCCATTTCGGCTCGGCCAGGCGCTTTGCTGTCTACGACGTGATGCGCGAGGAGTGGAAGCTCGTCGAAGCCGTGGCCTTCGATGACGTTTCCGACGAGAGCGGGAAGCACCGAACTGAGGGCGATGACCGCATCACCCCGAAGGTGGAGGCGCTGAAGGGCTGTCATCTCCTGTTTTGTCTGGCGATCGGCGGACCTTCGGCAGCCAAACTTGTTTCCGCAAAGAACCATCCGATCAAAGTGCCGCAGCCCCAGACCATCCAAGAGGTGCTGTTGCGCACGCAGATGATGCTCAGGACGTGTCCTCCCCCTTGGCTGCGCAAGGTGCTGGCGCAGGCAGGTGTCGCTGAACAGAAACCCTCCTTCGAGGACGAGGGCTGAAATGAGGAGTGAGCGAAATGTCTGATGCCGAGGTTAGCCCTGCCGCCACCGAGGACGAGGCGGCCCTTGCCACCCCATTCGTCAAATGCCTCGTGCGGCTGATCCGTGCCAATGATTCCCACGGGTCATGGGAAGGCAAATCGGACGCCGAGTTGCTGGGCGACTTCATCATCACCAGGGAACAGCGCCGTGCAATTCCAATCATCGGCGATCCCGATCCGGACGTGCTGTGGAGGCTCGATAAGTTCTACACCGCCGTCGGGCTTGCGATTGAGGAGCGCACGGGCCTGATGGCATCGCCGATGATGGAGATAAGCCACGAGGGCTTCGGGCGCGTGCTCTTCACGGCCGGGCGACTGGTCGTTCTGTCCAAGACCCTGCGCGACGTCCACCGGTTCGGTTTCGAGACGTTCTGGAAGCTCGCCGCGGCCGGTACCAAACTGGCCGGCGATGCCACCGCAGCCATTGAGGCTCATCCCGAGGTGGCGCGGGCGTGATGCAACCGACTTTCGATCGAGGGGATCATGTCAGGTCTTGAGGACATGCGGTGGCCAGCCCTCTCAATTGAGGCGGTCCAGGCCGATATGGTTCTTGGGGTAGCGCTGATGAAGCCAGGGGTACTGATCTGTTCGCAAGATGCGGAGTTGTATCTGTACTACAGCCACATTCTGGGGGTGGATGGCTTCAGGATTGAACTGGCCAGAAGCGTGGAGGAAGCGCTGGCATTAGCCAGTGAACGGGAGCCGCAGGCCGTGGTGCTGGACTGCCAGCCGGCAAGCTCGACAGGGTCTACCATCTGTGCCCAGCTCAAGGCGGAGTTCCGGAACAGAGGCCTGCTGGTTATTGCGCTGATCGCGCCCGGCGCCGAAAACCAGCAGCTCGATCTCTTGAAGGCAGGTATTGACGAGAGCTTTGTGCGGCCCTTCACGCCGGCGATGCTGCTCGACTATCTACGCACGAAGCTGGCGCTACCGAAGCCGGGTTCAAACGGGATCGAAAATGGCAGCTGGCTCTGCTGCGGCAGCCTTGAGATGAAGCTCGATGCCCACCGAGTTCGCGGCAATGGCCACGACATCCACCTCGGACCTCTCGAATTCAACCTGCTGCGGCAATTTCTTGAGGCTCCCGGCAAGGTCTTCAGCCGAGACGAGCTGATCGACGCGGCCTGGCCGGACAATATCCATGTCGGTGAACGCACTGTCGACGTCCATATCAGCCGGATCAGAAAGGCGCTGAAGGCGGCCTCGCCAGGTAGCGTCATTCGTACTGTCAGGTCTGCCGGCTACTCGCTCGAGAAGCTGGACGACTGAATCGCGAACGGATGGTGTGCCACTCTCCGTCTTCGTTGGAAGGCAAGTCTTGCGGTGCGAAACGCGCTACGGGCCCGACATCTCAGGGGGAAGCAGTCAGATGGCCTTCAAGAAAATACTCAGTGTGACGGGAGCTGACCATTCCGATCAGGACGTCGCAATAGCTGCTCGCTTGTGCGCCGAGGTCGGCGCGTATCTTTCCGTACTAATTATATCGCCTCCGCCGCTCCTGATGTCGCCTCCGCTTATTGGGTCCCCTCCGCCGTTGGGCGGTGGCATCCCCGAGTGGTCTAGACATCGCACACACCACATTGCCGCACGGGAACAATTTTCACAGGAGATGGCCAACCTGGAAAAGACATGCAGGGAAATTCACAAAGTGCTGAGAGCCACGTGGCGCTGCTATGATGTCGACACCGAACACTGCGACAAGGCTGGCGTCGGTGACGCGGTGCGACAGCGGGCGCTCTGCACCGACCTGACAATCGTCGGCCCCGCACTTCTCAACGAGACTAGTCTCGGACCCCTTGTTATCAACGGCAGCTTGTTCGACACGGGAAAGCCGGTGCTTGTCGTACCGGAGGGCGCTGAGGCGACTCTGTCTCCACGGCGCGTGCTGGTCGGCTGGGATTCGCGAGTCGAGGCGTCCCGTTCGATTCGAGAAGCGCTGCATCTGCTAGCCGGTGCTGAGGAAGTTCGTGTCGCAGTCGTCGATCCGGAGGCGACCTGCACCGGAAACGGCGCCGAGCCGGGAGCCGACATCGCTGCCTATCTCACTCGGCACGGTGCTCGGGTTTGGGTCGACCGGCTGGCGAGCCGCGGCAAACCGGTGGCCAAGGTGCTAGCGCAGCACGCAATCGACACGTCTGCCGACGTGATCGTCATGGGCGCTTATGGCAGCCGCTGGTTGCGCGAGCGGCTCTCCGGTAGCGTGATAAGATGGATAGTTGGCACGCCTTTGCCGCTGTTTTTGGCCCGCTGACGGGTTCTGAAGTAGCACCGATGCTGTTCCAAGCTCTACTCCCCTGGTCACCTACCCTGATGCGAAGTCGGAGAAAGGTCGCCGGAAACGAGCAAGTTTCGCGAAGCTCATAAGCAATTTGCAAGCGCAGGCGCGAAGAACATTGCCGGACGCCTCTAACGCGCTCGGTGTCTGCTCGCTGAGACAAGGTAACGCGCAGACAAACGGCCGGGCTGAGGCCCAGGCGTCCTCAATGCGCTCAAAACACCAATACTTGAGCCGGCGTCAGGTCGAGAAAGAGAGTCGTTTCAGCGCGGCAGGCCGCGTACGGACCGTAGCCTCATCGTATTGGCGTTATCACGATTTCCCTCACCACTGGCCGGGAACGGAACACGCAACGACCGTGCAGCGGCCAAGGCACCGACCTTTGAGTCCGACGGTCGCGCTCTTGCCGGCCCTCGGCGCGAACGGTGGCATCAATCACGTGTGATCGCCTGGGATGGTAACCGGGTCAGCGGCGAGGGCGGCCGCATCTTCGGCGTTTTCAGTCTGCCCGGCCCACCGCGTGGCGACCGAGTGGCCTTGAGGCCGATCAATTTCCACAACGCTCACATTCGCACCAGGCGGTCCCTATAGGGCCTGTGCACAGGGACACAGAACAACAAAAGTAGGAATCCGGGAGAGTCACCGGCCCGGCACGCCGGCACTCATCCTGGCCTTCGCCACGATCATCATCTGGCGATGACGGTACTCGCGACCCGCAGCCGGACATGACGGGCGTCGTCGTGAAGAACTCCTGCGTCGCCACCAGGAATTCAAGCGCAAAGCGGAAGAGGTAGGGCAGAGGCGATGCTCGGATGGAGCGGCGGCTGCAATCGCAATGGCGTTGCGCTACCACCTGAGCGACCGAAACGGCAAGAAGCTAAAGCAAGGCTTGCGGCGGGACGATGATGACGAGGCTGGCGGTAGCCAACGGTCATGCATCTGTTCGGCCTATGTCGAGACGTCCGTGGCCGCGCTTCTGTGCCGACGGAAAGCGGGTGATGCGTGTCCAAGACCTGACAGTGACAGAAAACATGTCGCGACTAATACAACCGCCTATCTCGGCGCCCCCCGGCAGCTTTTTTAATATTTATCAGCGTTTACCGCACGCTGAGCGCGTTGGCACGGCCTTTGCGAATTGAGATTCAGCAAAACTGAGTGAAGGCTGACTGCACGCAGATGCGCAAGACGAGCGATGGTCTCTCTTCGCTGAACCCTCGTGCCCCGTCTCAAAGAGGGAACAAGCTTGCGCATAAGGTCACGCAACCTTTGGCAACAGCTTTGGAGGGCAAGATGATGTTGTGGATGGGGTCTCCGGCTCCTTCGATCAAAGTGGAGGACTGGCTGCGTGGCGAGCCCCTTGCGGACTTCCAGCCCGGCGAAGTCTATATCGTCGAATTTTGGGCAACTTGGTGCGAACTATGTGCGGCGGAGATGCTTGAGCTGATGCGGCTACAGGAGAAATACAAGGACAGCGGACTTGAGGTCGTCGGGATCGCGGCTGATGAAGACGCTCCAACGGCCATCGAGGCCCGGACCAAGTTGGACGCGTGGTTGGCCGAAAAGTGCCCGGATCTGAATCATCGGATTGCGTTCGACTACACAGGCGAAATGAAGAAGCTTTGGAGGGAACCCAGCTTTTGCGTCGGGGTTCCGACCTCGTTCGTAGTCGACCGAGACGGCTGCATTGCCTTTATCGGTCATCCGAGCCAACTGGGTGAGGTTTTGCCGAAAGTGCTCAACGGCAGCTGGCGTACCAGCAACAAAGCGAAAGCTGCCGATCAGGAGCGGATCGCAACAAGCGAACCCCTGGCGCGCGGACAAGCGTTGACGAAGCCGATCGATGACAGGTTCTGGGCGGCGGTGAAGTTGGAAGATTGGAAGACGGCGCTCTGGGCTATCGAAGAGGGCATTGCCTTGATGCCGGACGACCTCAATTTGCGCCTGGCCCATGCACATCTGTTGCTTCACAAAATAGAAGACATGTGGACCGGCCTGCCCGTGATGCGCCAGTTGGTTCGCGACGCGATCGACAAAAATTCCGAGGATTGGATGGTTTCGGCGCTAGACCAACTTTTCCATCCGGTCAATGACCATTCGCGCCTTCCCCCTGCCGAGCGCTTCGCGATGGGCAAGGAGCTGTCCGAACACATCCTGGCGCTGAATCCCCCGCAAGGCGACAGTCCGAAGTTCCGATCCTATCCCGCAGTCGCCCGGTACTATCACGAGAACGGCAACAATGATCGCGCGATCGAGTTGGTCGAACTGGCACTGACGTCGCTGGACTGTCCGGAGCCTATCCCGGCCGAATTGAAAGAGCAGCATTTGCCGGATTTGCTGCAGGCCTTCGCCAAGTACAGGGGTGCGAAGGCTTGTTGCGGCGCTCTCTTTGCCGCTGCGCAAAACAGTTTCCGGAAGGTGCCAAAGCGCGGTCGGCCGAGGAAGAAAGATAAAAAAGGGTAATTGGTCGAATGCCTTACCTGGCCAATTCGTCCATTTCCCTGGCATGACCGCGGCAAGGAGGGTCCATGCAGCACTTGGCCGATTGTTTGCAGCAGGATCGAGGCTCGAATCTTCATGACCTGTGGCCGCATTGCGGCGGAAGTGATGTTCGACGCGAGTTCGCGTGGAAGATCTCGCAGTCGAGGAGGTGTTCAAAGTCGGCCACGAGGCCATCAATTGCGTGGAATCAGCGGCGCCGAGCCATGCGTCGGCTGCGCAAGTGTGCCCGAAGTAGGCGTCCCAGAAAACAGACATCGTGCTTCGAGGAAGAGGACTGAAATAAGGAGAAGGGCGAAATGTCTGATGCTGGTCAGCCGGGCTATCAACGCGGACGAGGCGGCCCTTGCCATGCCTTTTGTCAGATGCCTCGTGCGGCTAATCCGTGCTCAAGACGCCTATGGCTCGTGGGAAAGGCAAATCGGACGCCGAACTGCCGGGCGACTTCATCATCACCAGAAAACAGCGCCGTGCGATCCCCATCATCGCGATCCCGATCCGGACCTGCTGTGGAGGCTCGATATGTTTTACACCGCCGTCGGGCTTGCGATTGCGGAGCGTTTCCGCCCGGTGACATCGCCAATCGTGGAGATGAAAACCGTAAAAACTTCGAGCCCGTGCCTTTCACGGTCGGGCAGCTCGTCGTTCTGTCCAGACGTCCATCGGTTCGGCTTCGATACGTTCCGGCAACTCGCGGAGGCCGGTACGAAACTGGTCGACGATGCGACCTCAGCCACTGAAGCCCATCGCGACGTGGCACGGGCGTGAAGACACCGATTTCGAGAGGATCTATGTCAAAGCTGGATGAGATGGGAACGAAAGTCCGAAAGCTTCAGCTGCGCGCGGCAATTGCCAAGATGAAATTGCGCGACCTTGCAGAAGATCTCCCGGGAAAATGGACGGCGATAGAGGAAGTTGCCGAGGAAACGTCGGCCGTTTTTGCCGAGTTGGATGGTGCCAAGAGAGAGCTCGCTGCAATGAAGAAGTTACGATGAGGAGCACATTCATCACCCGCGACGGCTCCGGATGGATGCCGGAATATCTCACCGCCATAGACGGCACGACCTGCATCGGCTGCGGCCGCTGTTTCAAAGTCTGCTCTCGCGAGGTCATGCATCTTTACGGCGTCGATGACGCGGGTGAAATCCTCGGCGCCTGCGACGGCGAAGACGACGATTTCGACGGCGAGCTCAATCGCATGATCATGGTCGTCGACCATGCCGGCCGCTGCATTGGCTGCGGAGCCTGCGGCCGCGTCTGCCCGAAGAACTGCCAGACCCATGTTGCGGCCGACCAGGTCGCAGCATGATCTGAGGAGACAAACCAGGAGAACGGCGTTGCCCTTAAAAATCTTTTGTCGCGTCCTGGGGCTGGTGCTGTGCAGCACCGCACTGACTGTCTACTTCGCTTCTCATTCCATCGGCACAGTAGTCGTCACGACGCTGGCTTGTTCGTTGCTCCTTCAGTCGGCGTATTTCGGCAGCGTGCTTCTTCTGATCTGGCGGTCTGGCGGCGTTCGCGAAGCTGGGCAAAGGGCTGAGCATCTCGACAGTTGCAAGGGGGTTGGATCCCAGCCGCCGGACCATGATGAGGCGACGAGTGGATCTGCAGATTTGGTCCAAAATCAAATGCTAGCCATATCGCTTTTGCTCCCTTGAGGCTCATCAGTGACAAGAACAGAGCTCGGTTCCCGCCACTTGGATGAACCGCGGATGTTGGGCTGATTGTCGATGAATAGGTGCGCTTGACATGGGCAAAGGTGACCGCATCCCGGAACTTCTACTGGCGGCAATGGTGAAGCTCTTTCTGGAACGTCCGGGCGCAGCTGGCCATCAAACACGTCTATTGGAAAGGCTCGTGCATAGCTCAATTCAAACTCGATCACGTGTTGCTGGAGAAGATATGCTGGAAATTTCGAACGCTATCCGCTCACCTTTGGACCCACGCCCATTGAGAGCTCGATGGCCTCGGCAAGCATCTAGTCTAGTCTAGGGGGAAGGGTGGAAATCTACGCTAAACGCGAGGACTGCAATTCCGGTCTTGCGTTCGGCGGAAACAAGCTGCGCAAGCTCGAATACATCATTCCCGACGCGATCTCCTCAGATGCCGATACGCTTGTCTGCATCAGCGGCGTGCAGTCCAACCACACGCGGATGGTCGCCGCGGTCGCCGCCAAGATCGGCATGAAATGCTTCCTGGTTCAGGAGAGCTGGGTGCCACATGACGATGCCGTCTACGACCGGGTCGGCAAGTTCTCTTGAGCCGGATCAAGGGAGCAGAGGTGCGCCTGGTCAACGAGGGTTTTGACATCGGCATCCGCCGCAGTTGGGAAAAGCGCTCTATGAGGTCAAAGGCAAGGGGCGGCAGACCCTATGCGATACCTGCCGGGGCGTCTGTGCACGAGAATGGCGGCCTCGGCTATGTCGGGTTTGCGGAGGAGGTGCGCGCCCAGGAGAAGCAGCTGGGGTTTGCCTTCGACTACATTGTCGTTTGCACGGTCACCGCCTCAAGCTTGAACTCGCGGCTGAACTTCCTTCTTTGCATTCCAACTCTCCAGTTCCGTTAAACACCTTATCTCGGTGTCCACGAAACCGGCAGCAGGCCATACAGCCAAGCTTATCGATCTCGGAATGGAACTCGTCGACGATGACGTGGTGCTGTTCGAGGAGTACGCAGGCCCGTGTTATGGCATTCCATGAAGCCATCCGCCTGTGCGCGCAGCTTGAGGGTATGATTACTGATCCCGTCTACGAGGGCAAATCTATGCAAGGGATGATCGACTCATTCAGAAAGGCTTCTTTCCAAAAGGATCGAGGATCCCCTATGCGCATCTTGGCGGCGCGCCGGCGATCAACGGTTACGGCTATACCTTCCGCAACGGCTGACGCTCGACAGATTGCGATCGCGCCGTCCTGCCCGTGCCGGCGATGCCTCGAAAATTCGGTCGAGGGCCGCCCGGCAAACCGAGGGAGTCGGCGGAGGTTTGTTGTAACGATTGAAGTGAAACGCAAAAAGGTCTGAAACGAGGCCAATTAAGCGGAAAAAAATTTCGAACTGCTCGGCCAAGGACGGACGGATTGAAGGCGTATCTGGCCTGGGCATCATATGGACCATTTCGATGCCGGACAGGATGATCGCGGCTGATGTGGATGAGTTGAAGCCGAGCATTGGCCCGACGCGGTTGATACGCCGATGGTCCTGTTTGACTGATCGGTTTGAGCCTGCGCCGAGAGCGATGCTGCAAGCGATTTGTTGGCGTCACAGGAAATGATAGCCTCCCGGATGGTCCGTCGATAACAACGCGGTCTGGTCGGCCATGACGCCCAGCGCCTTTGTGAAGAACCGCTTGGCCACCACGATCGGGCAGCACGGGAACCAACGGACCGCGGTCGTAGGCTTCGAAGATGCCCATCGTCAGGTCGAGCCAATGAAAGTGCTTGATACGCGGGGTGAGCGACCCGGTGGGATTCGCTCCGTCTTGGCGATGATCATCGCGATGCCGGTCTGCTGCCGTTCCTCGTTGGCAATCCAGACGAAAGGGCGAAGGCTGTGATCGATTCTTGCAGGCACGGGGGTGACGATTGCGTTGGGGCGGTACGCCCCGGGTGCACATCATCTGGACGTAGGCGTTTCTTAATCCGCTGCGCCGAATGCAATCGTGCACAATCGCCTTGACCTGTGTTTGGACCGGAGACATCGCGAACAGGTGTGCGAGGACATCGCGAACAGTTTTGTCACTTATCGTCTGCAGAGGTTGAGGTCGACTGTTTCTATTTTCTGATGTCTGAAGAAGGCTTGGAAGACGCCGTCCTTGCCGGTGGGGGTGAAGGCCACGGCTTTCCCTCCAAATGCCTTGGAGAAGCGCAGGATGTAGCCGCACAAGGCGACGCGGCCCTCTTTCTGGACCTTGCGAACGATGGCGTCTTGTGGGTAGTCGAAAGCTTCGACGGCCTCGCAGAAGGATCGCGGCGAGGGTGTGTGTCTGTCGAGGGGGACGCAACCCTTGAGGCCATCGTGAGGTCTTTCGGTGTTGTAGAGGTCGCGCCAGGCATCGAAGGCTTTCTGCGCGCGATCGAGATTTTCGAAAGCAGGTCCGGCCATCGCTTCGGCCTTGAGCGAGCGGTGGAAGCGCTCTTCCTTGCCCAGCGTCTGCGGATGCAGAGGCCTGAAATGAGAGATGGCGACGCCGTGCTCGATCAGCCAGACGGTGAAGCGTGTGAAGTTGCTTCGTCCGCCATCTCCCCACGGTGGGCCGTTGTCGAAAGCCATGCGCTGCGGCAGTCCATAGCGGCGAAAGGCGACAATCAGGTGGGCTTTGACCGTTTCGCCGGTCTCGTTGATGCAAGCCTGCAGCACGACGGAGAAGCGCGAATGGTCGTCGAGCGCGGTCAGCGGATGCAGCCGGCCGCCCTGCCGCAATGCGACATGGCCCTTGAAGTCCATCTGCCACAGATCGTTGGGGGCGGCATGCTCGAAGCGCCCGAACGGCTTGGCTCCACCCCCGAGCAAACCCAGTTCGACGCCATTGCGGTGCAGGATCCCGGTCACCGTGGAAGGCGCAGGCGAACCGGTTCCCTCGCGCCGCAGGACCTTGGAGATCTTGCGTCCGCCCCAGGCTGGGTGCGCCCGGCGCATGCCAAGAACCGCCGCCTCGACCGCATCCGGGCTGCGCGCCGGGCTCGTCGCTGGACGGCGCGATTGCTCCGCAAGCCCGGCCTCGCCATGGGCGCGATACCGCGCGATCAACTTGTGACCACAGGGTCGGCCAATCCCGAAACGACGACAAAGCGCACTGACATTGCTGCCATCCTGCACCGCAAGACGCACAAACTCCAACTTCCCATCCATCACGCTGGTGTTCCCAAATGGCATCGCGAACCTCCCGGCGCAAAGCACGCCAAACTGTTCGCGATGTCCTCGCACACCTGTTCGCGATGTCTCCGGTCCAAACAGACCTGCTCAGGGGGCATGTCGAGCGTCATGCGCAGGCCGAAGTTGTGTGCGTCCGCCTCTGATTGTGCATTGTCCTTGGCGCGGACACTGTATGGACGACAAGGCGGGGCCCGTCAGCATGGCCTCCTGCTTGGCGTTGAGTGTACCCATCTCTTCGAGGCCGGCCCGGAATGTGATGGCAGTGGTCGGCCCAATGCCTGGGATCGAGATCAAGATGGTCTAGCGGCGGAGTGCGAGATCAGGCGACCGGTTTCCGTTTCGAGACGCACGAGATGCCGCTCGATCGCTGTAAGCCTGCGCTTGAGTTCGGCGCGCAGGAAGGGGCTTTGAAGCGCCGCCAAGCGGTTGATGAGCGCGATGCGTTCGGCACTGGCGGCATTGCGTGCACCGATCATCTCCTGCAGCGCTTCCATTGCAAGCTAAGCTGACATCGTCTCGGCTGGATTGAGAGCAGCCCCATCACCGCCAACAACCTAGCGTCCATCCTGTCGGTCTTGGCGAACTGGCTGCAGGCCTCGGCAAACAGCCTATCATGCAGCGGGTTGACGACGGCCACGACCAATCTCGAGAGACTTCCCTGTTGCACCTGATCGCGGCTGTTCCCTACAAGATTCACACCGTACGCACCGACAACGTCCTAAGCGCGGAAATGGAGCTTGCTGTCAAGGCCTCTCTGTTCGGCAACATGCTGTTGCTGCGTGACGTTGGTCAAGTCATTGAACCAGGCGGCTTCCACCGGCAAGGGAAAAGGTCTCGTCCATAACAAACAAGGGTACGCATGAAGGTGGCCCTCACTGGGCGCACCGCTGTCTCGGCTGCCGCCGCTCCTTCATTCCGTAGGTGCTACGGCATCCAATTCACCACGTCCGGCGCGGCGGCTCGGCCGTGCCATTCATCAAGTAGGGCCATAGCAAACGGCGAACTCTTCCGCGCCAATGCCTTCGAATACATGAGCCAGAACAGCCACACAAGCGCGTATCGCACCAGGGTGATCGCTGGACTCGCGCGAAGTCGACCTGTGCGTGGTATCCTGGCGGCGTCTCGAGCCGCATCTCGAAGGGGCGAATTTGAACCTCCGCCGGATCGCGGCGACGAAGCGGCGCCGCCTTATCATCCCCTGCATTATGCCTCAGACAACCTTGCCGAGATTGTCCCCCAGCAGAACCTGCCTGAGCGCATCGACGAACTTGCGAATATCTGTCGTACTATGGGCGGGCGTAACCGTCACCCTGAACCGCTCGGTTCCCGCTGGAACACTAGGCGCCAGAATTGGCTGAACGTATATCGCATACCGATCCAAAAGCTGACGGGACGCTTCCTTGCAACGGAACGGATCACCGATCAACACAGGAATGATGTGGCTTTCCGTCGGCATGACCGGGATGCCCGCCTCTTTCAGCAATCCGGTTAGAAGGTTCGTTTTCCGGCGCAGAGCAATTCGTTCTGAATCTGAACCGCGAAGATGGCGCAACGCAGCCAGCGCACCCGCCGCCACCGCCGGTACAAGCGACGTGGTGAAAATAAAACCGGTCGAGAAGCTTCGTATGCTGTCAACAATGGAAGCCGGTCCGGTCACATAACCGCCCATCGAGCCGAACGCTTTACCCAGCGACCCTTCGATGATGGTTGGACGATTCATGATGCCACGTTCTGCGGCAATGCCGGCTCCTTTCGGACCGTAGAGTCCCGACGCATGAACTTCATCGAGAAACGTCATCGCGCGAAATTCGTCCGCCACGTCACAGATATCTTTGATCGGCGAAATATCACCATCCATTGAATATATGGATTCAAAAACAACAATCTTTGGTCTTGCAGGATCTACATTGCCCAAAAGTTCTTGCAAATGCGCAACGTCGTTATGCCGGAAGACGCGCTTTTCGGCCCGGCTATTTCGGCATCCACTGATTATCGAAGCGTGATTGTGCGCGTCGGAAAATATAACTGTGTTTGGCATCAGCGATGCTAATGTACTCAATGATGAATCGTTTGAGCTGAAGCCGGAAACAAAAATTAATCCTGCTTCCTTATTGTGAAAATCTGCAAGCTCCCGCTCGAGCAAGACATGATAATGGTTGGTGCCACCAATGTTGCGGGATCCTCCCGATCCTGCACCGTTGGCATCGATGGCGCGCTTCATTGCCGATACCACTTTGGGGTGCTGCCCCATGCCGAGATAATCGTGACTGCACCAATTGGTTATCTCTTTTCGGCCATCAGGCCCATTGAGCCAAGCCTTAGGGAAGTTGCCAGACTGACGCTCCAGGTCGGCAAATTCACGATAGTCGCCGCGGCTTTTGAGTTGCTCGATTCGTTCGGCAAAATATTGCACATAATCCATATCAATCTCCTGTTAAGAAACTGTTTCTCGGCGCGCTGAGAGCTGCTTCACAGCGCGCGTGCACGCCGCTAACACCCGTCGCATTCCTCAACAAGCTAGCAAATTGAATTTCGATCAGCCCGCTCATCTTGCCGGGGTTAGGATGCCGCAATTATTTAACAATATTCCCAAAATTCAAGTGAAGAAACTGTTAAGGTTGTTAATTGGTCGAGATAAAAATGAAATACCGCAACTTATCTCATAATTTAAGGATACGCACTTATATTTAACATTACTCTTTGCAGATTTTTGGCCAAGTGGCGTTTTGAGGCTTCTCAAGAGGTAGCACCGGTGTTTCATAAGAAGTCGGATTTTCGAGTGACCGACCATGGGTGGGAACAGGCAAGTTGATTTAGAGCGCCGGCTAGCGCCATTTTTCGCGGCCTTGAGGGATTGATCGGCCCCGGCGATCGCAAGAGCACGCAGCCGTGCCCGTCTGCGGCACAGATCGTTAGCTCTCACCAATTGCGCCATTTCATCGCGCGGCGTATGGAACGCCCGCACCATTGGAGGCGGCGCTACTTGGCTGAAGCTGATCGCCAAACTGGGGGCGACGATACCCCTGCCCAAAAAGGGCGCCGCTCCGTGTCGCGCCGCAATACGGCGCTTGGCAAGAACGCAACCTGAAGGCCAGATAACAGCGCACACAAAGCAGGATCACTGACGGACCGAACTGGCGGTCCTTCCTCCGAAAATGTCATGGGCTCTCCTGCTACAGTGCCGGTATTCAAAACGTTGCAACACAATCCCGTTTCCGTCTCGCCCGAGAATACGACATCGACGTGTCGACCCTAAAGGGCAACGGTCCGCGTAGCCGCATCGTCCGGGGGGATGTCGAACGCGCGAAAGAGGATCAGAAGGCTGCAACTCCTTCCCCCTTCCGTTGAACCAGCTCTCCCCGCCCCTCCGATTGAACAGGCTCATGCCGAAATCGTGCTGGCCAAGCAGGACGGGAACCGCGTTCCGCACTCGGCCACCCGCAAGGTAATCGCCCGGAGGCTGCTGGAGGCCAAGGCCACCGTCCAGCACTATTATCTGAACGTGGATTGCCAGATCGATGCGCTGCTCGCGTTGCGCATTGAATTCAACAACAATCGCGGCATCCATCACTTCGATCTCTTTTTCGCCTACACGAAGATTGGCAGTCGTCGTGAGTCGACTGGATGTGAGCGAGCGAGAGGCGTTGGGACAAATGAACGAACCTGGCGCTCACGGATGAGACCATCCGGACGGTGGAAAGTCTTCGTGCGGCCATTGAGCGGCCCAGGACATCGAAGAATTTCTTCGGTTAGATCACGAATTCCCTCTTTTGAACTACCATGTTGCGCCTGTTGGGCAGGCCGCGCGGCCGGCCACCGAAAAATGGACACCCTCCGCGACAGCCCGGGGGGGCTAAACCGGGAATCTTTCCAACGGTTCCCGGAACGGGGCAGACGCGCTTGCGTTCTGTCCGATCATTGGACCTGTCGGTGATTACGGTTTGGTTGCGCACGCCTCATGGATAGCCGATCAGGAAGCAATCAAGGACGAATTGACCGCCAACGCCTCTTGTTGCATTCCCGAGACTCGACAACGAGCTGCTGGCTCTTTTTCGTAGGGTCTTTCTTGCCCACCTGATCGCGACCGTCGGCTACAACGGCGTTTTCTCGACCGTTTCCGACCAGGGAATTGCTGACCGGACGCTCATGGCGGGCATCCAGCAAGACCCTGTCGAGTTGCTGCAGGCGTTTGCGCTGACCCTTGCCGATGGCGAATGGGGCTCGTCCCCGGCGACTCCGCAGGATGTCGAGATCGTCATCGAGGCGGCAGGAGCTTGCCGATGCGTTCATGCGCGCGGCGCCGTCTTTTTTGGGTGACTTGGTGATTCGAGCCAGTCGAGCGTTTCCGGATGCCGACAGAGGTCACGGTGCTATCCAGCCGCACGGCCGCGCCATCTTCGAACTTCGCCTGCCGGGCGCCCGACAGCAGTGTCCGATTGACCTGTTGCCAGGGTGCTTTTGCTTTACCGGGAGCGGTATTTTGGCTGGAACGTGAAGCATTTCCACGAACACCTGGTTTGCGACCACAATTTTGCGTGGGGCTACACCTTACCTAGGCGCGCAACTTCACGCGGCGGGCTTCTTGGAGCGTGCGAAGCGGCGCGAGGCGCGTCGGCGCGTATCAAGCGGCCACGGCGTCCGTGCGAGGGGATGCTGCTGCATCAGGACGGCAGCCGGCACGAGTGGCTGGCGGGTGAGCCGCCGCTCGACCTGATCGTGACGATGGAGGACGCGACGAGCACGATCTAAGAGGAAGGGACGGCCTCGAGCTTCAAGGGCCTGATTGAGACCTTTGCGAGCAAGGGTCTGCCGTCGACCCTCTACACCGACCGCGGCAGCCACTATTTCTACGACCGGAGGCGCCCGACCAGGTCGGCGGGGCACTGCAGAGGCTCGGCATCGAGCACATCGCTGCCTATTCGCCGGAGGCGCGCGGCCGCTCGGAGCGGGCCTTTTCCACGCTGCAGGAGCGGCTGCCGAAGGAATTGACGCTGGCCGGTATCGCAGGCATCGAAGCGGCCAACCGCTTCATCGCCGAAACGTATCTGCCAGCCCATAATGCTCGCTTCTCGAAGCTCCTGTGCATCGAGGTGGAGCGCATCGTCGACCGCGACAACACCACCGTCTTCGGACGCCTCAGGTTGCAGTTGCCGCCGAGCCCGATCCGCCATCACTTCGTCAAGGCCACTGTCAAGGTGCGCCAATACCCCCAGCAGCACCCTCGCCGTCTTCCACGGACCACGACCTATCGCCCGTTACGATGCAGACGGGTCGCTACGTGGCCAAACCCAGGTCAGGAGCGGGGCGTGAACCGCTTCGACGCCACCAACAGAAGCGGACATTTGATGTGCTGCAAAAACCGGACATCTTGAAATGCTACCGACAGATCGGCCACGAGCTGAAGGCGATGTAGCAATGGCTGGACGGGCATCGCGATCTGCTTGGCTTGGTGGCGCGAGACCTGGTTCGGGTCGGCGTCAAAGCCACCGGACGGCAGGGCCTGCCCGCCGAAGCGGTATTGCGTTGCGCGATCCTCAAGCGGTACCGGCAACTGAGCTACCAAGACCTGGCGTTCCACCTAGAGGGCTCAGCCTCGTTCGCGCCTTTGCCCGCCTGCCATGGTCGTGCAGCCCGCAGAAGTAGGCGCTGCAAAAGACGATCAGCGCGATACGGCCCGAGACCAACCCGATCGAGAACGCAACCTAATCCACCACCGAGGCACAACCGGGCCTAGCGTAAGCAAAAATGAGAATGGCGATGAGGGCGCGATAGCGCTCATCAGCGGGCCGGACGCAATACTCTCGAGCCGTAAGGGAGCTGCCTCCGGCAAGCCGAGATCGCTGACCAATGTGGAACCAGCCGCCTACCCGTACGCGCGATGGTGGACTTAGTGTCCGCGGCGTAATGCAGCCTTTTGATCGCAGGTTGTTCGGGCATGAGGTCTGTGTGCTGGTGGAGTCGATTGCTCGATCCTTCGAACTGGACGACCACCGAATCTTAAGCAGGCGATCGAGAAATGCAGTTGCGACGACAGGGTCGCCAGTACTTATGCACGGGCCGAGCGACAGCAGCCTGCTTGGGATGCCGTGCGGGCCATGGTGCGCCTTTTGAAGCGGGCCGATAGCGGGCTCATCATGGCGCGATCATTGCCGCGCAGCCAAGAAGCACGCCCGCAAGATCCAGTCGCCCCGCGGTCGACCCAATCAGGTCCAACTCTACCGCGATCTGATCGCTATCACCCGCGCGACTTGGCCAATCTGAAGCAGGCGAGTGAGCGATTGGCCGTGGCGCGCACTCCGCTCATCGCGGTGTGGCAGCTTCAGGTTCGTCACTATCGGCCGTTGATCGAACGCATCATCAGACAGAGCAACTGGGACTATCGCAAGCTACGCAACTTCCGTGCCAGCATCGAAGCTGGCATCTCTTGCCTCAAACGCGCCTACGGCCTGGGTGCTGCACCTGGCGCGGCCTTGATCACTTCAAGACCTACGTCTGGTCCTCGGTCGTGGCCTACAATCTCGTCCTCTTCACTCGCCGCAGGCCGACCTGAGCAGCTGTCCCGCTGGCTGCGCCGCCCGCAATGGTGTGCGTCTGATCGTGGCCGAGCACGGCATTTTGTCGATCATCAAAACCTCCTG
Source organism: Mesorhizobium sp. M0830 (assembly GCF_040319965.1). Classification (NCBI taxonomy): domain Bacteria; kingdom Pseudomonadati; phylum Pseudomonadota; class Alphaproteobacteria; order Hyphomicrobiales; family Phyllobacteriaceae; genus Mesorhizobium; species Mesorhizobium sp. M0830. The sequence continues at coordinate 41,754 of NZ_JAMYOR010000049.1, forward strand.
ACCCTGTCCATACCCGTCAACGGCGCTTCCCGCCGCACACAAACCATCGTAAATGCTGCGAAATACCGACGTTTATGGACGGAAACTAGCCTTGACCGAATGATACCGTTATCATCCTAGACTCAATCCGACAAAAATCTGCAGTGGGCGCTTCAAAAAAGCGGCCCGGATTAGCGCAACCAGCCTACAACTACACAGCGATCCGAGGCTCCATTTTGAGACAATCAAGCGTGATCAGACTCTTAAATTTTTGCACGTTGGGGTCGGTAAAGAGCTTTGTCCTGACGAAGACGTCAAAGCCCTCGAGGTCTTCGACCGCGACGATCAGGACGAAATCGGCATCGCCCGTGACCATATAGCACTGCGTAACCTCCCTGGCCGCCCGCATGGCGCGCTTGAAGCAATCAGCAGAGTTCGCACGTTCGCGGTGAAGCTCTACTGTCACGACAACGGTAAGCGATCTGCCAAGAGCCCTAGGATCAACGATTGAGATATCCGCAACGATCACGCCAGTCGAACGCAGCTTGTTCACTCGCCGCATACAGGAGGCAGCCGAGGAATCGACAAGTTTCGAGATTTCGACAAAGGAGAGCCGGTTGTTCTCCTGTAGTACCGCAAGGATCCTTCGGTCTAGATCGTCCATCGCCGTAGTTGGTTGTGCAGTTAGTTTCGAATCCTGCCGTTTGTAGTCAAGGCCCTGCGGAGACGCCTCAGGCCGGACGCTACTGCGGTGAGAGAGACGCAATGGCCCATCCGCACTCGAATCACGCAAATCAGGAATGGAAGCAAACCTACCCGACACGCTGTGTTCCTTCCGTTCAGGCTACTTTTTTGGCAAGGCCGGTAGACTGCTCCCGCAGCTTCGCATTGAACGATTCAAATCTCGTGCCAATTCGGACTGATCCAACCGGAGAAGTATGTCGCCGTTTCATTTCAGCTGCTTCAGCCGTGGCGAGAAGGGGCATTGGTTAAGTAAATTGTGTGGCGGAGTCGACAAAATCGACAGAAGTGTTCGTAGCCATACTTGGGTATCTCCGGATGCCGAGGTGCTGAGTGCTGTCTACGAGGTCGACTTCCTGGGGTTCTCCTACGGCCTCCGGCCGGGGCGGAGCCCCCACATGGCGCTTGATGCCCTGCATACAGCGATCATGAGCCAGCGTGTGAACTGGGTGCTCGATGCCGACATTCGCAGCTTCTTCGACTCGGTCGGCCACGAGTGGCTGCTGCGGATGGTGGCGCACAGGATCGCTGATCCTCGTATCCTACGGCTCATCGGGCTGTGGTTGCGGGCTGGCGTCCTTGAGAGAAAGCAAGAGACGGACAGGGGTACCCCGCAAGGGGCGGGCATCAGTCCGCTCCTCGCCAATATCTTCCTGCACTACATCCTCGATCTCTGGGCCCACCAATGGCGTCGTCGCCATGCACACGGTCGCGTTGTGATCGTGCGTTACGCTGACGACTTCGTCATGGGCTTTGAGAAGAAGGCCGATGCAGAGGAGATGCTGTTGGCCCTCAAGGCGCGGCTGGCCGGCTTTGGCGTGACACTCCACGAGGACAAGACGCGGTTGATCGAGTTTGGGCGGTTCGCGGCTCTCTCACGACAGCGGCGTGGCGAGCGGCGACCCGAGACCTTCGCCTTTCTGGGCTTCACCCACTACTGCGGGCGGACCCGGGATGGCCGGTTCATCGGTGAAGCACAAGAGGGAAGGAAACGCCTGACGCGCAAGCTGACGGCGATGCCTGGCGGCTCATGCACGCGCCAATGGCTGCGCAGCACAGGTGGTTCGCCGCCGTTCTGCGTGGAGACTACGGCTACTACGGCAGGCCGCACAACTACCCAGCGCTCAACGGATTCCATCGGCAAATGCGCCGGATATGACTACAGTGTCTGAGACGGCGCAGCCAGAAAAGCCGGCGCATGGGCTGGTCGGAGTTCGAGACCCTGACGGCGCGCTTCCCCTGCCAACTCCGCGCATCACTCGAACTTGGGCGCAGGCACGGATATGACGCGGGTTACCCTCGGGAAGAGCCGGGTGCGGGAAATCCGCCCGCCCGGATCTGTGAGGGCGAAAGCCGAATGGCTGAGCTACTCGACCACGACTCTTTCGTAAAGGGGGAGGGCGGCCTCTTGCGTGGCGCCTTACCCATGCGCGACGCTCACGCCACGGCGCAGAATTTACCGGTGACGATCGCCGAGCGGTCACCGGCGGGCTTTGAACCTCCCAGCCCTCCGAAAATTCGACAAGACGCTCCGTGCCACAGCGCCGGCAGGAAAATCGGGGCAACAAATTCTTCAAGCATATTCACAGAAACTTTGCGACCGCAAATCGCTGACAATGGTAAGTTCACCACAAGGTCTGACGTCAGGCAGGGCTGAAACAGCTTATGCCGATGTACGCTCGGACCGCCGCACATCACAACGTTGGAGGCAACTCGTCAATGGCAAGAAGAGCGCTCATTCTGCTTGAAGGTTCAAGGTATAACGGTCCCCTATATGTCCAAGCGGCCCCGCGTCTTGATCTTCACCCAATTACCCTGTCGGCTGATCCAGCTCAGTACGACTATCTTGCGGCGGAAGGCATTGAGGCAATTCGTGTCGATACAAACAATCTCGATGCACTGATCCGGGAATGTTCTCGGCTGAGTGCGACCTTTGACATTGCTGGCATTACGTGCGCCGGGGACCCGTTCTATGCGACAGTTGGCAAGCTCTGCCAATATTTCGATCTGCCGGGACCGGACCCCATATCCATTGAACGATGCTGCGACAAATTCACTCAACGCCAGCTCCTCGCAGAGGCCGGCGTTCCAATACCTGCTTATCGCCTGGCAGCGGGTGCCGCGGAGGTGGAAAGCGCCGCCGCGGAGCTCGGCCTACCGGTAATTCTTAAGCCAACCGTAGGCGCCGGCAGCAGAGGTGTCCGATTGTGCCGCGACCTTGATGAGTTAGCTGAACATACGAGCTATCTGTTGGGTGGGCAGCACATATTGGGGTCACCGCCGAGGATCCTGGTCGAAGAATTCGCACGCGGCCCCTATTATAGCGTGGAGATAATGGGAAATGAGGTCCTCGGGATTGCCGCCGCTGACAGCGGCCCCCCACCGCATTTCGTCTTTCGTGAGTGCACCTTCCCCGCCGTGCTGACTGATGACGTCCATGAGCGTATCGCCGAAGTCTGCCTGCGCTGTTTGGGAGGGCTCAGCCTCGGCTGGGGGCCAATGAACGTTGAACTCAGGTGGACGAAGCAGGGCCCAGTTGTCATTGAAGTCAATCCGCGTCTTGCTGGCACGCCCATCCCTCAACTCGTCCAAGCGGCTGACGGTGTCGATCTCATCACTGAGCACATCAAGCTTGCCATCGGTGAGAAATGGGACTTGGGCAAAAAGCAATCGAATACCGCGACCGCACGGTTCCTAGTGCCTGAGCGCGATGGCACACTCGATTGGATCGGCGGCGACAGTCGGGCGGCTGCCGTACCAGGTATAGCCGAGGTTAAACTCTATGTTGAACCCAAGACGCCAATTGTCAGGAAAGGCGACCTGCGCGACTGGATCGGATATGTCATCGCCGCTGCACCCAGCTTTGCTGAGACCGAGGTGATACTTCAGCGTGCCGTCGACTTAATCGATTGGTCGATTACACCATTTTCGACCTGATCTGAGATCATAATTCAACATAGCTGAAGGAGATTCTTGGCTTTTTTGTAGGCTTAGAGTCCGATTTGAGAATCGGGGATGGGCGTTTCGGTGTTAAGATTGCCGCCCATTGCGACAAGGATCATGGCGTGAGAGACGTCGATGCGCTTCTCGTATAGTCGCGCACGAGGCGGCGCCATATCGACATCCAGCCGAAGGTGCGCTCGACAACCCAGCGGCGGGGCAAGAAAACTCAAGGCGCTGTTCAAAAAGAAGGCCGCTCGGTCCTTCGACGCGTTATGCCACGCTCTCAAGGAAATATGCGACCTTGTTCGACCCGCCACAATGCAGAAACTTCTTCAAAGCTGCCGGTTCGCCGATAGCTTCGTGAAGGCGCAGTTTGATCAGATTGTTTACAAAGCGAGGCGAAACGCGGAAATGGCGCGCAGCCTCGCGGTGACCATGTCCCTCATCGACAGACGCAACAACACGCCTCCGCAACTCAAGCGGTAGCGGTTGCCTATCGCGGTTTCCTCTCAAACCGCAATGAATCACGATCTCAAAAAGGGGGAATCTGGAGGCTTCTCTGAGGTCCGCATGCTCGACGGAGCGGCCGGCTGAATGTCGGACCTCATTGCATGGAGCCATGGCGGAAACTGGGTGATGACGGTTTGAGGAAGGCGGCGTATCGAGGCGGGTGACAAAGCCTGCCAGAACCTCACGAAGGAGATGCTATGGGGCGAGCGGCGAGAGTGGCACTGTCGGCGCTGTTGAACAAAATGATGGAGCGCCCGCATGCCTCGGATAAACGACTTGAGCCGTTCATTTACCGGCTTCGAACAGGACAACACGCTGATTGTGGTTGTTGAGATCAGCCTTTCGAGCTGGCTTGTGGCCGGGATCTTACCCGGTTGCGCGTCAGCCGCTGAAGAAGCTCGGCCCAGACGAAGATGCTTTATTGGCTCTCATCCACCGCTGGACGGACGAAGCTTCCCGAGCCGGCAGCTCCATCACGCGCGTTTGCCTGGCTTACGAGGCGGGACGTGACGGTTTCTGGCTGGCACGCTGGCTTCGGGCTCACGACTTTGAAAACGCACGTCTTCATTCCGCGAGCGTCAGCGTTTCCCGCGAGCATCGACGAGCAAAGACCGACCGGCTCGGTACAGAATTGCTCAAGCGTACTCTCCTTGGATGGTTGAGGGGCGAGCGGGGACACTGCAGCATGGCCGCCATCCCATCCACTCAGGAAGAGGATGCCAGGCGGCCGAACCGCGAACGCGAGAAGCTGGTCGGCGACCGCACGCGTATCATCAATCGGATCAAGGCGATACTCATTCGATTTGGCATCCGCACATACAAGCCGACGTTGCGAAAGGCAGAGGAACGCCTGGAAGCGTTGCGCACAGCCGAAGGCGTTCCATTGCTGGAAAACACGCGGGCGGAATTGCGTCGCGATTTGGCGCGGCTGCGGATGGTTCAGGAGCAGATCAAGGGGATCGAGCAACAACGGCTGCGCGACCTCGAGGCGGCTTCCTCCGCCAAGACGGGATGCCATGCAAGGGTTCGCCTGATCGCGCGCGTCGTCGGCATCGGCGTCGAGACGGCAGACATGCTCGTCCACGAAATCCTGTCGAGAAACCTTCGAGATCGACAGGCGCTCGCGCGTTACGCCGGCCTGACCGGCTCACCGGATGAACCGTCGGCGCGAAAAGGGGCTCTCTCGAGCTGGAAATGCCCGGGTCCGACGCGGCATGATCCAACTGGCCTGGCGTTTTCTGCAGTTCCAGAAGGAGAGCGCGCTCGCTCACTGGTATCGGGAACGGACCGCGGATCGGCGTTCAAGCACGCGTAAAACCATGATCGTCGCGCTCGCGCGCAAACTGTTGATATCCCTGTGGCAGTTGGCAACGACCGCTCAGGTTTCCGAAGGGGTTTTGCTGCGACCGGCATCCTGAAGATCGTGACCAGGTCGATGAGGGTGTGACGGAAAGGCCGTCATCCTCCTTCGATCCGAGGTGGTGGGAACCCGCCATATCGCATGGCCTCAGTGCCGCAAGGAGAATGGTCCCCAATCTCGGAGCCCCGCTGCCGATGCGGATTACTGCATCATCGTCCGGGTCCAACGGACCCACCGACAAGCATGCCGGCGCGACGGTTAGCGCTGACAGGGCGGGCTCTCCTCGGATCAACAACTTGTGCGCAGCCATCAGTGTAACTCCATCGCCGCTGCTTCTGGTTGCGATCGATCGTTGTCAAGAAAAGGGGAGATCAAGAGGAGAATTATTCGCTTGATAGAAAAAGCCCCATACAAGCGACATGCCATGAAAACAGATACCACCCTTGTTTCCCTTCCGCATCCCGACACACTCGATGATCCCCTGACATCGGTTCTGCGCGAGGGCGCCCGGCGGCTTCTGGCGCAGGCCGTCGAGGCGGAAGCCGAGGCATTCCTGGCCGCCATGGCCGACGAGCGCCTGGCCGATGGGCGGGCCCGCTTGGCGCGCCACGGGCATGGTCCTGAGAGAACGATCCAGACGGGGATCGGCCCGGTTGCGGTGAGCCGTGTCAAGCTGCGCGACCGGGCCGCGGAGGCCTCCGGCGAGGACCTCATCACCTTCATTTCGGCGATCCTGCCGAAATGGGCGCGGCGGACGAAGAGCCTCGACGCGCTGCTGCCGGTCCTTTACCTGCGTGGCATCTCCACCGGCGATTTCCAGGAGGCGCTTGCCGCGCTTCTCGGCAAGGACGCACCAAGCCTGTCGCCGTCGGTGATCGGACGGCTGAAGGAGGAGTAGCAGGTCGACTATGATCGCTGGCAGCGCCGCGACCTCTCGGCCCGCCATTATATCTACATCTGGGCCGACGGGGTCTATCTCCAGGCGCGCATGGAGGATGATGCCGCCTGCATGCTGGTTGTCATCGGCGCGACGCCGGAAGGCAGGAAGGAACTGGTCGGCTTTCAGGTTGGCGTGCGAGAAAGCGCGCAGAGTTGGCGCGAGTTGCTTGTTGATCTGAAGGCCCGCGGGCTTTCGGTCGCACCGCAGATCGCCGTCGGCGACGGCGCGCTCGGCTTCTGGAAGGCGCTTGAGGAGATTTTTCCGTCGACCCGGCATCAACGGTGTTGGCAGCACAAGGTCCTCAACGTGCTCAACAAGGTGCCGAAATCGGTGCAGCCGAACATGAAGGCCGACTCAGGGAGATCCGCGACGCGCCCGATCGGGCGACCGCCGAGGTTGCGATGGCCATTTTCGTCGACAAATACGAGGCCAAATATCCCAAGGCCGTCGACTGCCTGACGAAGGACCGCGAGGCGCTGGTGACCTTCTTCGACTTCCCGACCGAGCACTGGGACCATCTGCGCACCTCGAATCCGATCGAAAGCGTCTTCGCCACCGTCCGGCACCGCACGGTGCGCACCAAGGGAAGCCTGTCGCACAGGACGGCCCGGCTCATGGTCTTCAAGCTCGTCATGAGCGCTGCCAAAACCTAGCGTCGGCTGAAGGGCGAAAATCAGTTGCCAAGGGTCATAGCCGGCGTCAAATTCGCCGACGGTGTCGCTGACTCGCTGACGTCGGACCACCGCGCCGCCTGATCGGCCTCGTCACCCAATTCCGACCCTAGCTCCGTTGCAAGCCGGATTGAACAAAGCCGCGGGACGGTCTGGCTACTATGGGGATTGTAGCCTGGAGGAGCGGTCGGGATCGTCGGTGCCAGGCTGATGAAGGGCGTTCACGATGTGGCCACAGCGAAGGTACGGTGGAACGCGGAACCGTGATGGCGCGAGCCGTCGGACAGGCTGCGATGCTTTCTATTGCCGGGCTGGTTGCTTGCGGCTATGTGCGGCGTGACAAGGATCGGGGTGCCGGCGCGCATGGCGACGGATACCGTATCGGGTGATGTGGACGCACCAGGCGTGATCATGAGGTGTCGTTCCAGAAGGGGCTCGGCGGCGTCTGTCCGTACCGCCAGATGGCGAGCGTGATCATTGGTTAACCGCAGCAGGGGCAGCGATGCGCCACCGCAGGGCCCTCAGTGGTGGCGCTTTCGGCCTTCGGTTCGAACTGCTGCGGGCTGGCCAGCAGCCGGCGGCACAGATCGAGCCTGGCAGCGCGATGACCGTTGGCGAGGAAGCCATAGTGGCGTGTTGCGTGCGCGCGCATCCAAACTCTGCGCAAATTCGTTTCGCTCCCCAGCCTCGTTCGTGAAGCCCTACCCTGGCCAAAACTTCTTCCCCCGATCGCATTTCCTCAACCCGCATCGTTTCCAGACAATGCAGGTTGCGATGAAAACCCTCTCGTCATCGATTCTTCCTCTCAATAGAGAGGGGTCAGTTCTTCGTTTCATTCGGAGGTCAATTCTCATTTCGCCCGACAATTGCCCCAAGGCGGCGAAACAAGCGCGACAGCACGCGCACGGGCAGGAAGAACCCTGGCCGGCAAGCAACCCAACGCCTTCCATCGAGGGAGATGCCACCGCCAGGCACAATGCAATGGATGTGGGGGTGGTAGTGCAGATTCTGGCCCCAACTGTGCAGCACTGCGATGAGACCGATCTCGGCGCCCAGGTGCCTGGGGTCCGCGGCGATCGTGCGCAGTGTCTCGGCGGCCGCCTTGAACAGGATCGTGTAGGCAGCAGCCTTGTTCTGGAAGGCCATGGCGGCGAGCTCTGCCGGCAATAAACACCAAATGGAAGTTGGGAACAGGCAGAAGCTCGTCCTGTCGGGCGGCGAGCCATTCGCTGGACGAGCTTTGCGTCGAACTGGAGATGCGCGGGGTGAGTGTGCATCATTCCAACTCTGCAGGCCAGCGAGCAGCAACGAGCCGACGTGCGCCAGCTGTGGATTGGGCGGCGAAAGCGCTTCTTCACAAAGCTTTGGCGCGGCTGGTCTTCATCGATGAGAGTGTGCTGCAGAGCAGCGGAAGGAGTTCAACATGAACTAAGACCATAGCGTAAAGCTGCGTGAAT
>NZ_JAMYOR010000050.1:0-49369 GCF_040319965.1 Mesorhizobium sp. M0830
CCAAACTGCATGAACCGCCGTATGCGGAACCGCTCGTACGGTGGTGTGGGAGGGGGGCGCTGCGAAGCGCCTCCCTACCCGATGCGTCACTACAGGGCCGCGCGTCTATGGCCGCACGCGTAGCAATTGGATTGGCGCATGATCCTTTCGGAAAATCGAGACCGAGTTTCTAGGTCATGCGCTGGGCGGCTCTGGCCCTCACACCCGGGCACTCCATGTCTTCTGTTGTCGATGCAGGATGTCTTCTGTTGGCAGCGCAAGCAGGGAGAAACGACATGACCGGATCCGCCAAGGCCACCGTCTTCATCGACAATGAACGCGTCATCGTCACCGAATACCGCTTCGCGCCGGGCGAGAACACCGGCTGGCACCGCCACGGCCACGACTATGTCGTCGTGCCGCTGATGGACGGCAAGGTAAAGCTGTTGACCAAGGACGGCGAATCCTTCGCCGAGATGAAGAAGGGCGCGCCCTATTTCCGCAGGGAAGGCGTCGAGCATGACGTCATCAACGCCAATGACGGCGAGTATGCCTTCATCGAGATCGAGCTGAAGTGATGGCATGCCATCATCTGCCATCTTGATGGCAGGAGTAGAAAAGGCTATCTTTCTCAAAAGGGAGTTTGAAATGGCCGAACCCCAGCTTTCCGTCCGCAGCGCAAAAGCACGTGATCTTGCGCATCGACTCGCTCGTCGCGAAAACCGCTCAATAGCTGATATCGTCGAACGCGCGCTTGAATCCTATGAGATTCGGGAGGCCGGGCGAGAACCGGCATCCGCCTTCTACTCTCGCCTGACGGCAAGCGTTGGCGTCGACATCGATCTGGAAGAAATCATCCGGGAAAGCCGCAAGGTCCATACAGGGCCGGAGCTTTGATTTTCGTCGACACCAATGTGATTTCAGAGAGCCTTAGAAAGGCGCCTGACGCGGCTGTCATGGCTTGGCTGGTCCGCAACGATGCCGAACTGGCGCTTCCCACGGTGGCGATTGCCGAAATCGCTTTCGGCATCCAAAAGATACGACCTGACGAGCGTGCCGATCGCCTGGAGCAAGGTCTCTCCCAATGGCGCCATCGCTTTGCCGGTCGCATTTTTGGGCTGACGGAGGAGGCGGCTCTGGCTTATGGCGAGATTATGGGAACGGCGACGCGCCAGGGCCGGGGCATGTCGGCACCCGATGGCATGATTGCAGCGACAGTGCGCGTGAATGGCGGTCGGCTGGCAACGCGTAACCTGAACGACTTCGGCCCGGCCAACCTTGAGCTGATCTCACCTTGGGATTTCTAGGGCGTCTCACCGTTCACGGAACAGGCGGAATGCTCTACCAGTCGGCGATGCGATCGCCGCCGACGAATTGCGCACTTTTGGCGGTGTATTCGAACAGCTCGATCTTCACACCGTTGGGATCGCGTATCCAGGCCTGAAACGTGTCGTCGCAGGCGTGCTTCTTATCCGTGACATCGACGCCTTTCGATCTGATATGGGCGATCGCCGCGTCGATGTTTTCAACCTCAAGGCAAAAGTGGTTGATCTGGTTCTGCTCGCTATATGCAGTGCCGTCCTTCTGGAACACCTCGACATGGCTGCGCCCGCCGCAATTGAGGTAGAACCCGAAAATCTTGCCGTCGCGCAGGAAATTGAACTGGGTGTCGAGGCCGAGCACGTCGCGATAGAAGCTTCGTGTCGCTTCCAGGTCATGCGCGAAGATGCAGACATGGGCGAGCTGCCTGACCTTGATCATGACTGGCTCCTCTCGAAGGTCTGGCCTCAGGACGGCGGCGTGCCGTTCTCGGCCAGCACCGCGCCGGCCAGGTACAATGAACCGCCGATCAGGATGCGCGGCGGCGGGCCGTCCCAGGTGTCGCGCAGCAGCATCAGCGCATTGGCAACCGAACTCACCGGCTCGGCCGTCAGTCCCGCTTCGGTCGCGCGGATCGCCAGTTCGTCGTTCGGCACGCCGGCCTCGCTGAGGCTCACCGGCACCGTGTAGACATGCCGGGCGAGGCCCTTGAAGGCCCGGAAATAGCCGCTCTGATCCTTGGTGTTGATCATGCCGGAAATGAGGAAGAGCGGACGCGGGTTCTTCTCTTCCTGCTCGGCAAGCGCTTCGGCAATCACCATGCCGGCGCCCGGATTGTGACCGCCGTCCAGCCAGATGTCGGCACCCTTCGGTGCCAGTTCCGCCAGCCGGCCCTGCGCCAGCTTCTGCATGCGGCCTGGCCATGCGACATTGATCATCGCCTTTTCGGCGGCGCGATGGCTGATCTCGAAACCGGCCGCCTTGACCGCGGCGATCGCCGCCGCCGCATTGGCGAACTGGTGGCGCCCCGGCAGCCGTGGCGGCGGCAGGTCCATCAACCCGTCCTCGTCCTGGTAGACCATGCGGCCGTTTTCCTCATAGGCGAGGAAATCCTGGCCGTAGACGAAGGTCGGGCACTCAAGCCGATCGGCGGTTTCGATCAGCACCTGCAGTGCCGTCTCGCTTTCCTGTGCGCCGATGACCACCGGGCAGCCAGGCTTGATGATCCCGGCCTTTTCGGCGGCGATCAGTTCGACACGGTCGCCGAGATAGGCCTCGTGATCGAGCGACACCGGCATGATCACCGATACGGCCGGCTCCTTGACGACATTGGTGGCGTCGAAACGGCCGCCGAGCCCGACCTCGATGATGGCTGCATCGGCCTGGTGTTCGGAAAACAGGAGGAAGGTGACAGCGGTGAGGATCTCGAAGACGGTGATCGTCTCCCCTTCGTTGGCCCTGGCGACGCGCGCTATGGCATCGGCGAACACCCTGTCCTCGACCAGCCTGCCGCCGCCATCGGCGGCCAGCCGGTAGCGCTCATGCCAATTGACCAGATGCGGCGAGGTGTGGACATGGACGCGGTAGTCCGCCGCCTCGAGCAGGGCGCGCGAAAACGCGGCGCACGAACCCTTGCCATTGGTGCCGGCGATGTGGATGACCGGCGGTAGCCGGTCCTGCGGGTTGTCAAGCCGCTCCAGCAGCCGCGAAATGCGGTCGAGCGAAAGGTCGAAGCCCTTCGGGTGAAGCGCCATCAGGGCTTCGATTTCGCGGTCGGCGGCAAGCGTCATCATGGAAGAATCCTATGCGGGCCGCAAAGCACGCGCAATCGTGGTTCGCGGCGCACGATGTCGCGTCAGGCGTGCGGTCGGGCTTCCGTCGGAATGGTAGCCGGCGGCAGGATTTCCGGCTCGATCGGCTTTTGCTCCTCCGGCAGCTTGAGCAGCATCCTGAGCAGGCGCGCGATGGTTTCGCGCAATTCCAGCCGCGACACCACCATGTCGACCATGCCGTGCTCCATCAGATATTCGGAGCGCTGGAAACCATCTGGCAGCTTTTCGCGGATGGTCTGTTCGATGACGCGCGGTCCGGCAAAGCCGATCAGCGCGCCGGGCTCGGCGATGTGCACGTCGCCCAGCATTGCGTAGGAGGCAGTGACGCCGCCGGTGGTCGGGTTGGTCAAGACGACGATGTAGGGAAGACCGGCTTCCTTCAGCCTGTCGACGCCGACCGTGGTCCTCGGCAATTGCATGAGGGACAAAATACCTTCCTGCATACGGGCACCGCCGGAGGCCGCAAACAGGATCAGCGGCCGCTTGCGCTGCAGGGCGACTTCAAAGCCATGCACGATGGCGTCGCCGGCGGCCATACCGAGCGAGCCGCCCATGAAGGCGAAGTCCTGCACCGTGACCACAACCGGCAGGCCCTCGACGGTCCCCAGCGCGTTGATGATCGCGTCTTCCAGGCCGGTCTTGGCCTTGGCGTCCTTCAGCCGGTCGACATAGCGCTTCTCGTCGCGGAATTTCAGCGGGTCCTGCATGACCTTGGGGTTGTCCAGGGTCTCGTATTTTCCGTCGTCGAAGAAGAATTTCAGCCGCTCCTTGGCCGAGATCTTCATGTGATGACCTGACGAAGGGATGACGAACTGGTTGGATTCCAGATCCTTGTGGAACACCATCTCGCCGGTCTCCGGATCCTTGATCCAGAGATTCTCGGGCATGTCGGTGCGCCGGCCGAGCATCGAATTGATCTTCGGGCGAACGTAGTTGGTGATCCAGTTCATCGCTTCGGCTCCTGTCCTGACGAAGAGTTGGGTAAAGAGGTAGGGAAACTATTCGGCGGCAGCAAGGCGGGCCGAGCGCACACCTTGCGCAAGGCCGCTGACCAGCGTGGCAACGGCTTCGGCAGGGTCGGCGGTCTTTTCGCCTTTCGGCCCCAGCACATTGGCCACCGCATTGACGATCGCGGTGCCGACGACGACGCCGTCGGCATTGGCGCCGATCACGCGGGCCTGCTCGGCGGTCTTGACGCCGAAGCCGACGCAGACCGGCAGGCCGGTATGGCCCTTGATGCGCTTGACCGCCGCCGCCACCTTGCCGGTGTCGGCCAGCGCCGAGCCGGTGATGCCGGTCATGGACACATAATACACGAAGCCCGACGTGTTTTGCAGCACCTTGGGCAGGCGCTTGTCATCGGTGGTCGGCGTCGCCAGCCGAATGAAATTGATACCGGCTTTCAGCGCCGGAATGCACAGTTCCTCATCCATCTCCGGCGGCAGGTCGACGACGATCAGCCCATCGATGCCGCTGGCAATAGCGTCCGTGAGGAAGCGGTCGACGCCATAGATGTAGATCGGGTTGTAATAACCCATCAGCACGATCGGCGTCTCGTTGTCGCCGGTCCGGAACTCCGCCGCCATCTTGAGTGTCTTGACCAGCGTCTGGCCGCCTTTCAGCGCCCTGAGGCCCGCGGCCTGGATCGCCGGACCGTCAGCCATCGGATCGGAAAACGGCATGCCGAGCTCGATGATGTCGGCGCCTGCTCCCGGCAGTGCCTTCATGATCGACAGCGAGGTATCGTAGTCCGGGTCGCCGCCCATGAAATAGGTGACGAGCGCCGGGCGGCCTTCGGTCTTCAGCTTCGCCATGCGGCGATCGATGCGGGTCACCATGATCAGATCTCCATGCCCAGCATCGAGGCCACCGTATGTACGTCCTTGTCGCCCCGGCCGGACAGGTTGACGATCACGATCTGGTCCTTGTCCATTGTAGGCACGATCTTCACCGCATGCGCGATGGCATGCGCCGACTCCAGCGCCGGGATGATGCCTTCGACCCGCGTCGTCAGCTTGAAGGCCTCCAGCGCCTCGTCGTCGAGGATCGGCACATATTCGACGCGGCCTGAATCACGCAGCCAGGAGTGCTCCGGCCCAACGCCGGGATAGTCGAGACCGGCCGAGATCGAATGCCCGTCCATGATCTGGCCGTCGGCATTCTGCAGGAGATAGGTGCGGTTGCCGTGCAGCACGCCCGGTGCGCCGGCATTCATCGAGGCGCAATGCTCGATGCCGTCGAGGCCGCGCCCGCCGGCTTCGATGCCAATAATGCGCACCTCCTTGTCGTCCAGGAAGGGATGGAACAGGCCGATGGCGTTCGAACCGCCGCCGACAGCGGCGATGATGGTGTCCGGCAGCCGGCCTTCCTGCTCGAGGATCTGCGCCCGCGCCTCTGTGCCGATCACCGACTGGAAGTCGCGCACCAGTTCCGGATAGGGATGTGGGCCGGCGGCGGTGCCGATCAGGTAGTAAGTATCCTCGACATTGGTGACCCAGTCGCGCAGCGCCTCGTTCATGGCGTCTTTCAGCGTGCCGTGACCGGCGGTCACCGGCCGCACTTCGGCGCCGAGCAGCTTCATGCGGAAGACGTTGGGGCTTTGCCGGGCGACATCGGTGGCGCCCATATAGACGACGCAGGGAAAGCCGAAGCGGGCCGCGACCGTGGCCGACGCCACGCCGTGCTGGCCGGCACCGGTCTCGGCGATGATGCGCTTCTTGCCCATGCGCTTGGCCAGCAGGATCTGGCCGAGACAATTGTTGATCTTGTGCGAGCCGGTATGGTTCAGATCCTCGCGCTTGAAATAGACTTTCGCGCCGCCGAGATGGCGTGTCAGGCCTTCAGCGAAATAAAGCTTCGAAGGTCGCCCGGCATAATGGGTCGAGAGGTCAGTCAGTTCAGCCCTGAAATCCGCATCGTTCTTGACCTCGTTCCAGTGCCGCTCCAGGTCGAGGATCAGCGGCATCAGCGTTTCGGCAACGAAACGACCGCCGAAAATGCCGAACATGCCCTGTTCGTCGGGCCCGGTGCGGAAGGAATTGGGTATCGCCGGCTTGTTCATCGCCGATCTCCTGGCATCTTGATTTCTTGAGCATGCTTGTCGGAAAACCGGTTCCCCGCATGCTCTGGATTGAACCGGTCAGGCGGCGCGGTTGTCGCGCGCTGCCCTGACGGCCCGGAAAAACTGCTCGATCAGCGCCGGATCCTTGACGCCCGGCGCACTTTCCACGCCTGAGGAAATGTCTATTCCGGGCGGATTGGCAAGCCGAAGGGCATCGCCGATATTGCCGGCGTTGAGCCCACCGGAAAGCATGTAATCGACGCCGGCGTCAAGGCCGGCGAGGATGCGCCAGTCGTAGACAACACCATTGCCCCCCGGCAGTTCGGAGCCTTTCGGCGGCTTGGCGTCGAACAGGAACCTGTCGGCGATGCCGACGAACGGCTTTATCCGTTCGAGATCCGCGGCCTCGCTGAGCGGCAGCGCCTTCATCACCGGCAGGCCATAGCGGGCTTTCATCTCGGCCACCCGCTCCGGCGTTTCCGCGCCATGCAACTGCAGCATGTCGGGCTGCATCTTGGCTACGATTTCGTCCAGGAAGGCGTCGCTGGCGTCAACGGTGACGGCAACCGCTTTGGCCTTGCCGCGTGCGACTTCGCGCAGACGGCCAGCCTCGGCAGGTTCGACATAGCGTGGGCTTTTGGCAAAGAAAATAAAGCCGACATGGCTGGCGCCACAGGCCAGCGCCGCGGCCATTGCCCCGTCGGTCTTCAAGCCGCAGATCTTGATGTCGAGTGCCATGCGCGGGAATTGGCATGAAAAGCGAAAAGAGTCGAGAAAAAGCATACTGTTTGCCGGCAACGCCAAAGGCGCTACCTATGGATGGACAAGGCGGGAGTACGATCATGACCGAGAGAACCGTTGCCGAACTCAGGCAGAAGATCACGCAGGCGCGCGAGGTCATTGCGCACCTGATGGACAAGGCCGCCTTCAACGGCGCCGAGGCGCACCGCGCGCTCGACTATTTCGGCAGCGATGCCTTCGACCGCAATTTTTTGCCCTGGCCGCATCACGGCGAAGAGGGGCTGCGTCCGGAGGAACTCAACGCGACGAATGACGATTGACGGTTATTCAAACATGATCGCCTGAAGCGCACCGCCATTGCGCTTCAGCCAGACCTTGCAGCGCTCGGTGTCCGGGCAAAGCTGCTCGCACAGCTTCCAGAATTTCGGACCGTGGTTCATCTCCTTGAGATGCGCGACTTCATGCGCGACGAGGTAATTGATCACCGGCGACGGCGCCATCATGATCCGCCAGGAGAAGGACAGATTGCCGTCGGAGGTGCAGGAGCCCCAGCGGCTCGACGTGTCCTTGAAGCGGACGGCCTTGGCGCGCTTGCCCAACGCCTGGGTGTGCTTGAGCACCAGTTTCTCGATGTCCTTCTTGGCCTCGCGCTTGAGAAAGTCAGCGATGCGGCGCGGCAGGTGTATGCGATCACCGTGCACGATCAGCAGCGGGCCGCGCTCATCGCTCGACACCGTCACGGTCCCGCGTTTTGACGGCTCGTGGACGATGCGGTGCGCCACGCCACGCACCGGGATCTTGATGCCGGGCCGCACCTGCGGCCGAGCCGGGACCTTGGCCAGCCGCTGTTCCAGCCAGTCTTGATGGCGGTCGAGGAATTTTTCCACCTCGCCCCGGCGCAAGCCCGGCGGCACCGTAATGCGCAGGCCACGGCCGCCGGAATCGATGCGCAGCGTCAGCCGCCGGGCGCGGTCGTTTTCGACGATCTTGAGCGGCAGCGAGCGGCCGGCAACGACATGCTCGCGCTCTTCGACAGGCGCGGGCTTGGGCTTTGTCAAATTGCGGAAGAAGCCGAAGGACATGGCCGGACGATACGCGATTCGAGGAAAACGAATAGAACAAAGAATAGAACAAAAAAGAAACGGCGCCGCTCGTGCGACGCCGTTTTTTCACGATCTGACCAGTCGCTGGATGTCAGTCGTCAAGCAGGTTCGAACCCTTGCCGCGCTTGGTGGTCGTCCCGGTGCTCGGATTGGCCTTCGTCGGCGCCGTCGACTTGTTGCGGTTGGCCATGAAGCGGTCGAACTCGTCCTGGTCCTTGGCGCGGCGCAATTCGCGGGCGTAGTCGTCGAACTCGGTCAGCATCTCGTCGAGCTTGCGGCGTTCCTCAGCGAGGCGCTCAAGTTCCTTTTCGCGCCAGTCGTCAAAGGCGACGTTGCCGGTGCGGGCGGAGCCGTGACCCCAGCGCGCCGCCTTGTCGGAGCCACGGCGGCAGCCGGCGAAGATGCCGTCGGTGGCCCGGTTGACGTCACGCTTCAAGCCGTCGAGGCGGTCGCCCCAGATGATGTAGGCGAGCATGGCGAAGCCGAGTGGCCAGAACACCATGAAACCGATCACCATCAACGCGATGGTTGCCGGCGTCCAGGCCGGGCGGATCAATGCAGATGTGTTCATTTTCTCCCATTCCTTCGGTTGGAGACAGCCTAGACCGGCTGCGTGGAATCGAAATGGGAAGAAGAAAACGGCGATTCAAGACAATATCCGCCAAAACCGGACAAGAGGCTGAAATGATTGTTGCTTTTTGAGCGCTTCGAGGAAAAGAACGGCCAACCCGGCAACAAGTCCCCAAAACGCGGCGCCGACGCCGAACAGCGTCAGTCCCGACGCGGTGACGGCGAAGGTGACGGTGGCGGGCATGCGTTCGCCTTCGTCCTTCAAGGCGATCGACAAAGCATTGGCAAGCGGCGACATCAGCGCCAGACCGGCCACCAGCACGATCAGGCTCTGCGGCAGGACGGCGAAGATCGCCACCAGCGAAGCGCCGAAAATGGCGAAGATGAGATAGGCGAGCGCATAGAACGGGCCGGTCTTCCAGCGCTCGGCGGGGTCCGGATGGACGTCAGGCCCGGTGCAGATCGCTGCCGAAATCGCCGCCAGATTGGTGGTCGAGCCGCCAAAGGGCGCCGACAGCAGCGAAAACAGGCCGGTGACGCCGATCAGCGGGCCCGGCTCCGGGTGATAGCCGGCGGCGCGCAGCACGGCGAGACCCGACAGGTTCTGTGAAGCCATGGTGACGAGGTAGAGCGGCAGCGCGAGGCCGATGATCGCGGCGGCGCTGAACTGCGGCGCGATCAGCGTCAGCGTCGACAGTTCCGGTGTCGGCAGGCCGCCGACGCGGCCGGTGAGAAATGCCGCGAGGCCGCCGCCTATCAGCACCACCAGCACCGACACTGCCGGATTGAACAGCCTGATGACGAAAAAGGTCGCTATCAACGGCAGGATCAGCCACGGATCGGCGGGAATGGCCTTGACCGCGTTGATGGCGAAGCTGACGAGAACGCCGGCCAGCATGCCCGAGGCAACCGACGCCGGTATCCTGGCGATCAGCCGCGTCAGGGGCCCGAACAGGCCGGTGACTATCAACAGGATGCCGGTTACCATGAAGGCGCCGACCGCCTCGTTCATCGAAAAGCCGCTCGAGGCGGCGATCAGAGCCAGGCCCGGTGTCGACCATGCGGTGATGACAGGCATCTTCGTGCGCCACGATAGCCACAGGCACTCGATGGCCATGGCCAGACAGATGGCGGTCACGCCGCTCGCCGTCTCGATCTGCGTCGCACCGACCGCCTTGGCGGCGGCAATGACGATGGCCAGCGTGCCGCCGAAGCCGACGATCGCCGCGACGAAGGCGGATATCGGAATGGAAAGGCGCATCAGGTCAGTTTCCCCTCTGTGCCATCGCATCGACGGCCCGCACCAACATGTCGAGATCCTGCGGCCGCGACAGGCGGTGGTCGCCATCGGGGATCAGCGACAAGGTCACGTCGTCGGCCGGCAGCAAGCTGACCAGCTTCAGCGCGTGGCTTGCCGGCACGTCGGCATCGGCCAGTCCCTGCAGGATGTGCACCGGACAATGCGTGTCGATTGGGCCCGTCATCACCCTGTTTTCGCGCCCGTCCTCGATCAGAGCGCGCGTATAGATGTAAGGCTCGGCGGAATAGTCCGACGGCTCCTCGAAGAAACCTTTTTTGACGAGATCGCGCTTCTGCGCCTTGGTCAGCACCGGTTCGACCAGTTCGGTGGTAAAATCAGGCGCCGGCGCCAGCAGCACCAGGCCGGCGACGTTGCTGCCGCCCGCTTTGTGCAATTCCTGCACCATGCGCAGCGCGATCCAGGCGCCCATCGAGGAGCCGACCAGGATCTGCCGGCCCTTGGTGAAATGCCGGAACACGGCAAGGCTCTGCGCGAGCCATGTCGAAATCGTGCCGTCGGCAAAGGCGCCGCCGGATTCGCCATGGCCGGAATAATCATGGCGCAGGAACGCGCGGCCTTCCCTTGCCGCCCAATCCGACAGCGTCTGCGCCTTCGTGCCCAGCATGTCCGACTTGTAGCCGCCGAGCCAGACGATGCCGGGCGCGGAGCCGGCACTATGGCGCACCGCGATGCGCGATCCCCCAACACCGGGAAAGATTGGGACATCGATAAAGACGGGGGGCGTGGCGTTCATGGCGTTTTCCTCAACGTCGGTCTTGTGGCACAGCCAGCGGCGAGGCGGAAAGTGCTCGCGATGTTTCTTTGTTTGGTGCAGGGCCGCGATCAGGGTGATTTTCTATCAATGCTGTGCTATTGACTCCGCCCGCGCGCTCACCACATTGACGCGTCCACGCATCAACACTGACAAACCCTGAACGAAACGGCCAAGGAGACCACGACCATTCGCAGACCTTTCAAAGCAGCGGCGCCGACCAAGGATGGCCCGCGCTCCAACCGTGATATCCGGGTGCCCCGGGTCCAGCTTATCGACGCCGAAGGCCAGAACCGCGGCGATGTTTCCATCAACGACGCATTGCTGCTCGCCGAAGAGGCTGGGCTTGATCTCGTCGAGATATCGCCCAATGCGGTGCCCCCCGTCGTCAAGATTCTCGATCTCGGCAAGTTGAAATACGCCAACCAGAAGAAGGCGGCCGAGGCGCGCAAGAACCAGAAGGTCATCGAGATCAAGGAGATCAAGATGCGCCCGAACATCGACAGCCATGACTACGAGACCAAGATGAAGGCGGTTCGCCGCTTCTTCGAGGAAGGCGACAAGGTCAAGCTGACGCTGCGGTTCCGTGGCCGTGAGATGGCGCATATGGAACTCGGTATGCAGCTTTTGAACAAGGTCCGCGAGGAAGTGGCGACGATTGCCAAGGTCGAAGCGGAACCGAAGCTCGAAGGCCGGCAGATGATGATGGTGCTGTCGCCGCGCTAAGGTGTACTGAACTATCAACACACCTCAGTCACGATGACGCGCTAACGCGCTTAAATCCGCCTGAATCACATCCCAAGGCGTCCCGGCGATCGGCGGGACGCCTGTTTTCTTTGGCCGAGGCTGCGATCGCCGGTTTTTTATGCATGTCACAAGACCGCGCCTTCGGGCGACATGCATCACGCTCTACGATGATCGGATTCCAAGGTTGGATAAAGAACTCAAATACGGGCTGGGCAATTACCAGCGTACGCGTCGGATGGTGCTTGCCGGGCTCGTGGCGGTGCTGTTCGCAGCGCTGCTGTTCGGCCAATCGACCTTTCCGCCCGACACGCCGGTGCATGAGTCGATCGAAATGTTCGGCGTGCTGCTGATTTTCCTCGGCATCGTCGGGCGCCTTTGGTCGACGCTCTACATAGGCGGGCGCAAATCTTCCGAGGTGGTGACCGGCGGGCCTTACTCGATCACCCGCAACCCACTCTATGTCTTCTCGACCGTAGCCGCGGCCGGCGTCGGGGCACAGATCGGCTCGTTCTCCGGCATCGCTCTCTTCGCGCTTCTGTGCGCGGGCGCCTTCCATATCGTCATCCTGCGCGAGGAGAAATTCCTCAAGGAAGCGCTTCCCGCCACATATCAGGCGTATCTGGCGAGAGTGCCGCGCTTCTTCCCGAAGCTTTCCCTTTACCAGGAGGGTGATACCGGCAGCTTCAAGCCGCGCCTGTTGTTGACCACGCTGCTCGATGGCCTGGTGTTCCTCGTCGCGCTGCCGGCCTTCGAACTGATCGACGGCGCCCAGCAGTCGGGCATGCTGCCGGTATTGTTCCGGCTGCCCTGACTCAAAGGGCAGAGCCGCATCTCTACAGGTGTTGCACAGCCGCCGGCTTTGACGTATAGGACCGCCGTTCAAGAAAACCGCCCGGCAGGGCATGCCGTGGCGGTTTCATTTGCTTTTCGGGCTTTGGTCGGCCCGAAGCGAACAAGACAAGAGGCGTGGAGTGCCGGAGGCACGACAGGGACCTCATAGAAACGGAGTAGCAAAATGCCCAAGATGAAGACCAAGTCCGCCGCCAAAAAGCGGTTCAAGATCACAGGTACGGGTAAAGTTTTGTCGGCTGCGGCCGGCAAGCGTCACGGCATGATCAAGCGTTCCAACAAGTTCATTCGAAATGCCCGCGGCACGATGGTTCTGGCTGAACCGGATGGCAAGAAGGTCATCAAGAATTTTCTTCCGAACGGCCTCTAAAGCGTGATGCCAAAAAGTTGCAGACTTTTTGGATAACATCCCGCTCAAATAAGGCATTCGGTCCGGACACGCATTTGTTTTACGCAATTCCGAACGGAAAACCGCAAGGCACTTTTCCTGGAATTGCTTTTAAGGAGATCATGACATGGCACGCGTAAAGAGAGGCGTCACCTCGCACGCCAAGCACAAGAAGGTCCTGAAAGCCGCCAAGGGCTTCTACGGCCGCCGCAAGAACACCATCCGCATCGCCAAGCAGGCGGTGGAAAAGTCGCTGCAGTACGCTTACCGCGACCGCAAGAACCGCAAGCGCTCGTTCCGCGCGCTGTGGATCCAGCGCATCAACGCAGCGACCCACGAGCATGGCCTGACCTACGGCCGCTTCATCGACGGCCTCAACAAGGCCGGCATCGAGATCGATCGCAAGATCCTGTCGGACATGGCCATCCATGAGCCGCAGGCTTTCGCAGCCCTGGTCGCCAAGGCCAAGGTGGCGCTTGAATATCTGAAGAACACCACGCCGAACGCTTTTGAAAGCGCTGTCGCCTAAGACCAGCGCTTCCCAAGCATTCGCAATTCTGATTTGGGGAACCCGCGCTGGCACGGCTGGCGCGGGTTCTTTTTTGACCCTGATGTAACCAAAATGGTGACGACGAACCAAAATGGTGTCGGTCGCCCGATCGAGAGAGTTTCGCCGTGAACGACACAGCTGGAAATCTTGAAGCGCTGGAGGCCTCGCTGCTTGCCGACATCGCAGCGGCCTCCGACGAGGCCTCGATCGAGGCCGTGCGCGTCGCGGCTCTTGGCAAGAAGGGTTCCATCTCCGAAATGCTGAAGACGCTCGGCGCCATGACCGCCGAGGAGCGCCAGGTGAAAGGCCCTGCCATCAACGGCCTCAAGAATCGCGTCACCGATGCGCTGACGGCCCGCAAGGCCGAGCTCAGGGATGCGGCGATCACCGCGCGTCTCGCCGCCGAAAGGGTCGACGTGACGCTGCAGGTGCGGCAGTCGCCGGCCGAGCGCGGCCGCATCCATCCGATCAGCCAGGTCATCGACGAGATCGCGGCGATCTTCGGCGATCTTGGTTTCTCCATAGCCGAAGGTCCCGATATCGAGAGCGACTATTACAATTTCACCGCGCTGAACTTCCCGGAAGGCCATCCGGCGCGCGAGATGCACGACACCTTCTTCTTCCAGCCGGACGAGAAGGGCGAGCGCAAGCTTTTGCGCACCCACACCTCGCCGGTGCAGATCCGTACCATGGAGACGAAGAAGCCGCCGATCCGCATCGTCATTCCTGGAAAAACCTACCGCCAGGATTCCGACGCCACCCACTCGCCGATGTTCCATCAGGTCGAGGGGCTCGTCATCGACAAGACGGCGAATGTCGCCAACATGAAGTGGGTGCTGGAGGAGTTCTGCAAGGCCTTCTTCGAGGTGCCGCAGGTCAAGATGCGCTTCCGGCCGTCCTTCTTCCCGTTCACCGAACCGAGCCTCGAGGTCGACATCCAGTGCGACCGCTCGCGGCCCGGCGAAGTGCGCTTCGGCGAAGGCTCCGACTGGATGGAGATCCTCGGGTGCGGCATGGTGCATCCCAACGTGCTGCGCCATGGCGGGCTCGATCCGGACGAATATCAGGGCTTTGCTTGGGGCATGGGCATCGACCGCATCGCCATGCTGAAATACGGCATGCCGGACCTGCGCGCCTTCTTCGACGCGGATGTGCGCTGGCTGTCGCATTACGGCTTCAGGCCGCTCGACATGCCGACCTTGTTCGGGGGCCTAAGCGCATGACAGCGCCGCACGCCGGCGGCTGCCGCTGCGGCGCTGTGCGGTTCGAGGCCACGGCCGAACCGCATCACGTCAGCTATTGCCATTGCGGCGATTGCCGGCGGGCGAGCGGCGCGCCGGTATCGGCCTTTGTCGGCTTCCTGGCCGGTCAGGTCGCGTTCACAGGCAAGGCGCTGAAGATGTTCGAGAACGGCCCGGTGACGCGCTCGTTCTGCGGCATTTGCGGCTCGCCCATCGCCTATGTCGACGAGCGGCTGGAGGACGACATCTATTTCATGCTCGGCGCCATGGACGCACCAGCCTATTTCGAGCCGACGCTGCATGCCTATGTCAGCGAGCAGCTTGCCTTCCTGCATATGTCTGACGACCTGCCGAGACATCTGAAAACAAGCGTCAAAAGACCAGACGGAACAGTCCAATGAAATTCACCCTCTCCTGGCTCAAGGATCATCTCGAGACCGACGCCACGCTCGGCGAGATCGTCGAGCGGCTGACCTCGATCGGCCTCGAAGTCGAGCATGTCGACGACAAGTCGAGCCTGAAACCCTTCGTCATCGCCAAGGTGCTGACGGCGGTTCAGCACCCCGATGCCGACCGGCTGCGCGTGCTGACCGTGGATACGGGCGATGGCAGGCCACCCGTGCAAGTGGTGTGCGGCGCGCCTAACGCCCGCGCGGGTCTGATCGGCGCCTTTGCCGCGCCCGGCACCTATGTCCCCGGCATCGACGTGACACTGACGGTCGGCAAGATCAGGGGCGTCGAAAGCCATGGCATGATGTGTTCCGAGCGCGAGCTGGAACTGTCGGACGAGCACGACGGCATCATCGACCTGCCCCAGGATGCGCCTGTCGGCACCAGCTTCGCGGCCTATGCGCATATCGACGATCCGGTCATCGAGATCAACCTGACGCCGAACCGGCCGGACGCCACCAGCGTCTACGGCATCGCCAGGGATCTGGCGGCGAGTGGACTTGGCCGTCTCGTCGGCGGCGCCATCATGCCCCATGTCGGCAACGGCATGTGTCCCGTCAAGGTGACGATCGTAGCGCCGGAGCTCTGCCCCGGCTTCGCGCTGCGGCTGGTCAAGGGCGTCAAGAACGGCCCGTCGCCGAAATGGCTGCAGCAGCGGCTGATCGCCATTGGTCTGAGGCCCATCAGCGCACTGGTCGACATCACCAACTACGTCACCTTCGATCGCGGCCGCCCGCTGCATGTGTTCGATGCCAGCAAGGTCTCAGGCAATCTCACCGTGCGCCGTGCGCGCGATGGCGAAAAGGTACAGGCGCTCGACGGCCATGAATACACGCTGACGCCGGAGATGTGCGTCATATCAGATGAAGACGGCGTCGAGTCGATCGCCGGCATCATGGGCGGCGAGCATTCGGGCTGCGACGAGAACACCACGGACGTATTGATCGAATCGGCCCTTTGGGACCCGATTACCACCGCGCGCACCGGCCGCACGCTCGGCATCATCACCGATGCACGCTATCGCTTCGAGCGCGGCGTCGACCCTGAATTCATGGTGCCCGGCGTCGAGCTGGCGACCAGATTGGTGCTCGATTTCTGCGGTGGCACGCCGACGGAGATCGAAGTGGCAGGCTATGCCGGCCACACACCAAGGATCGTCTCCTTCCCGCTCTCGGAAGTGAAGCGGCTGACCGGCATCGAAGTGCCAACATCGGAGAGTCGCCATATCCTGTCGCGCCTTGGCTTCAGGCCTGAGGGCTCGGGCGATGTCATCGATGTGGCGGTGCCGTCCTGGCGTCCGGATATCGACGGCAAGGCCGACCTGGTCGAGGAGGTGATGCGTATCCACGGCGTCGACAACATCGCCCCGCAGCCGCTCGGCGCGCATGACGCGGTCAACGCGAGAATACTCACCACGCTGCAGGTCCGCACCCGTACGGCCAAGCGCGCGCTTGCCGTACGCGGCATGATGGAAGCCGTCACCTGGTCATTCATACCGGCCAGGCACGCCGAACTGTTCGGCGGTGGCCGGACGGCATTGAAACTCGCCAACCCTATCGCCGCCGACATGTCCGACATGCGGCCGTCGCTCTTGCCGGGGCTGATCGCCGCTGCCCAGCGCAACGCCGACAGGGGCATCGGCGACGTGGCGCTGTTCGAGGTTTCGGGCACTTATGAAGGCGACGGCGCCGACCAGCAGCGGCGAGTGGCCGCCGGCGTGCGCCGCGGCACCGCCAAGCTCGACGGTTCTGGTCGCAATTGGGCCGGCAATTCCGGTCCGGTCGGCGTGTTCGACGCCAAGGCCGATGCCGTCGCCGCGCTCGAAGCCTGCGGTGCGCCGGTCGAGCGGCTGCAGATCGAGGCGGGTGGTCCGGCCTGGTATCATCCCGGCCGTTCCGGCACGATCAAGCTCGGCCCGAAAACCGTGCTCGGCACCTTCGGTGAATTTCACCCGAAGACGCTTGAGGGCCTCGACGCTTCCGGGCCGCTCTGCGGTTTCGAAGTGTTCGTCGATGCCGTGCCCGAGCCGAAGGCCAAGCCGACGAAGACCAAGCCGAAGCTCGAGCTCTCCGCCTTCCAGATGGTCAAGCGCGACTTCGCTTTTGTCGTCGACAAGACCCTCGAGGCCGGCACGCTGGTGCGCGCAGCGCTCGCCGCCGACAAGAAGCTGATATCAGGCGTTTCGGTCTTCGATATTTTCGAAGGGGCATCGCTCGGAGCGGGCAAGAAGTCGATCGCCATCGAAGTATCGATCCAGCCGGTCGAGAAGACGTTGACCGACGAGGATTTCGAGGCGCTGGCCAAGCGCATCGTCGATAATGTCGGCAAGCAGACCGGCGGCGTTCTGCGCGGCTAGAGCAATTCTGGGAAAACTGCGTAGCGATTTTCCCGGTAAAAACGCATAGCGCTTTCCCTTGGGAATTGCGCAGGAACCAAGACTTGCAGGCAGGTGGCGAATCGCCGTCCAAAGGGCGATGGACCATCTGCGCTATTCCGGCCTTCCTTTCGAAACGCAACGCATGGCGTTTCTTGAGATCGTCTCGGCCGATCCGCTTGTTCGCGAAGCGCTGACGCATGCCCGCGCGCTTGGTCTTGCCGACTGGCTGGTCGTCTCCGGCGCGCTCTACAACTCTGTCTGGAACCATCTGACCGGCAAGCCGCCGGGCTATGGCATCAAAGATGTCGACCTGTTCTATTTCGATGACAGCGACCTGTCCTACGAGGCGGAGGACGCGGTGATCCGCCGCGCGGCGGCGCATTTCGAAGGACTGCCTCTGCCGGTCGAGGTGCGCAACCAGGCGCGGGTGCATCTGTGGTATCCGCAGAAGTTCGGTCAATCCTGCCCGCGCTACACGAGCTCCAGCGAATCCGTCAGCTATTTCGCCTCTAAGACCCACGCGGTCGGTGTGCGACACGACGCGGACGGGCAGCTCGATCTGGTTGCGCCGTTCGGGCTCGACGACATCTTCTCGTTCCGCATCGTGCCGAACCGGGTGATGGACAATCAGCGCACGCATGAGGTGAAGGGCAAGCATGCGAAGGAGACCTGGCCGGAGATTTCAGTGGTGCCGTGGTAGAAGTGCCGGAATAAGAAAATGTCGGCGCGAGGCACCCCCCTCTGGCCTGCCGGCCATCTCCCCCGCAAGGAGGGAGATTGGCAGCTTCGGCCTTGTCGCTCCTCCTGCAACCTTGGCGATTGGCGAAAGCAGCAACGGCATCCGATCTCCCCCCTTGCGGGGGAGATGTCCGGCAGGACAGAGGGGGGTGTTTCGCGCTGACTTCTCGCAACCTTCGCTGTCACGTTCGCATGAAAAAGGGGCGCCGAAGCGCCCCTCCAACGGTGACCTGACTCACCCATTCACCAGCGCCAACAGCTCCTCGGTGTAGCGCTTGCCAACGACCTTGTCCGGCGACAGCGCATCGCCTATGGCCGCTACCTCGGCAGCGCTCAGCTCGATCTCCGCCGCAGCCGTGTTCTGCTCAAGATGGCGGATCTTGCGCGCGCCGGGGATCGGCACGATGAAGTCGCCCTGGTGCAGCACCCAGGCCAGCGCCAGCTGTGCCGTGGTCACGCCCTTTTCAGCCGCCATCTTTTCCAGCGTGGCGATGACGGCGGCGTTGGCCGCCATGGCATCGGCCTGGAAGCGCGGCAGGCCACGGCGCCAGTCGTCGTCGCTCAATGCCTCGGGCTTGGCGATGGTGCCGGTGAGCAGGCCGCGGCCGAGCGGGCTGTAAGGGACAAAGCCGATGCCGAGTTCGCGGCAGACGGCGAACACCTCGTCTTCCGGGTCGCGGCTCCACAGTGAATATTCGCTCTGCACGGCTGATATCGGATGCACGGCATGCGCCCGGCGGATAGTCGCGGCACTCGCCTCCGACAGGCCAAGCGCGCGCACCTTGCCTTCGCGCACCAATTCGGCCATGGCACCGACCGTATCCTCGATCGGCACGTTGGGGTCGACGCGATGCTGGTAGTAGAGGTCGATGACGTCAGTGCCCAGCCGCTTCAGCGAGGCCTCGGCGACGGCCTTGACGTGCTTGGGACGGCTGTCGACACCGGCCATGCGATCGATGCCGGTGCCTTCTTCCAAAATCTTGAAGCCGAATTTTGTCGCGATGGTCACCTTGTTGCGCACCGACTTCAGCGCCTTGCCGAGCAGGATCTCGTTCTCGTAGGGGCCATAGACTTCCGCCGTGTCGAAGAAGTTGACGCCGATCTCGACGGCGCGGTGCAGGGTGGCAATCGCGTCGGCTTCCGCCTGGCCGCCATAGGCGAAGCTCATGCCCATGCAGCCGAGGCCGACCGGGTAGACATTCAATTCAGTTCCTAGCTTGCGAGTTTGCATCACGCGTCTCCTTGTTGTGATGCCTGGAAGATAGCGCCTTGCTTTGCGTTCGATAATCCGCTCATGTTTGTACGGGTTGCTCTAAAAAGTAGATCAATGAACCGAGCACATCTTTCACAGCTGGCAGTGCTGGCAACCGTTGCCCAATGCGGCAGCTTTCGCGGCGCGGCCAAGGAAATGGCAATCGCGCCGTCGGCGGTAAGTCACGCGGTGTCCAGCCTGGAAACACGGCTTGGCGTACGGCTGTTGGCGCGCAGCGTCGCGCCGACGGAAGAAGGCGCGCAGTTGCTGGAGCGATTGCGCCCAGCTCTTTCGGAGATCGACCTGGCGCTGGAGACGGCGATCGAAGCGCGCGATCGGCCTGCCGGCAATCTGCGGCTCAGCGTACCCCGCACGGCAGCGCATCTGGTGCTGACGCCACGGCTTGGCGCTTTTGCCGCGGCCTATCCCGACATCGTGCTCGAGATCGCCATCGAGGACCGCTTCACCGATGTCGTCGAAGGCGGTTTCGATGCCGGCGTTCGGCTCGGCGAGAGTCTGCAACGTGACATGATCGCGGTGCGGATCGGGCCGGACATTCGCGGCGCGGTGGTGGGCGCCCCATCCTATTTCGAGGTCATGCCCAGACCGCGCCACCCGCGCGACCTTGCCGACCATCGCTGCCTCCGCTTCCGCTTCTCCAGCGGTATCCTTTACCGCTGGGAGTTCGAGAGAAATGGCGAGGTGATCGAGATCGCCACGCAGGGGCCACTGATCCTCGATGAGGATCGGCTCATCGCGCAAGCAGCGGTCGATGGCGCCGGGCTTGCCTTCGTCTTCGAGGACTATGTGCGGGCACCGCTTGCCGACGGCCGGCTGATCCGCGTGCTGGAGGACTGGTGCCCGCCCTTCGACGGGTTCTTCGTCTACTACCCCAGTCGCCGCCAGATGCGCCCGGCGCTGCGCGCCTTCGTCGATTTCTTCAAGGTGAGCGGGTAGGCGGCGCTTTACCCTGCCCTTGTGGCCATGGTGGGCGATGAGCCAGCACTGCACATTGGCTTTTCTTCCGATATCGGGCAAACCTCGTGGCCTGTAAATCGTGATGGAGAAGCCTGATGTTTCGATGGGGTGTGTTGTCCACAGCCAAGATCGGCCGCGAGCATTTGTTGCCGGCAATGGTCGAGGCGGAGAATGGTGTGCTGTCGGCGATCGCCAGTCGCGACCTGTCGAAGGCCAAGGCACTGGCCGAGCGCTTTGGCGCCCGCCATGCCTTCGGCTCCTATGAGGACCTGCTCGCCTCCAACGAAATCGACGGCGTCTACATCCCGTTGCCGACCTCGCAACATGTCGAATGGACAGCCAAGGCCATCGAAGCCGGCAAGCATGTGCTGGTCGAAAAGCCGCTGGCGCTCGACGCCAAGGACATTCTCCCGCTGATCAAGCTGCGCGACGCCAAAAAAGTGCTCGTCTGCGAAGCGTTCATGGTCATCTACCACCCGCAATGGATCAAGGTGCGCGATCTCATCGCCAGCGGCGCCATCGGCCGGCTGCGCCATGTGCAGGGCGCGTTCTCCTACTACAATGTCGACCCCAACAATATGCGCAACAAGCTCGATCTCGGCGGCGGCGCGCTGCCCGACATTGGCGTCTATCCGACTGTGTCGACGCGCTTTTCGACTGGCAAGGAGCCGCTGCGCGTGCAGGCGACAATCGAACGCGACGAGAAATTCGGCACCGACATCTACTCCTCGATCCGCGCCGATTTCGGCGACTTCGAACTGTCCTTCTACCTGTCGACGCAGATGGCGGCGCGCCAGGTCATGGTGTTCCACGGCGAGAAGGGTTTCATCGAAGTGTTCTCGCCCTTCAACGCCGGGCTGTACGACCATCACCGGGTCGAACTGCACAACCAGAACCACACCGAGGCGCAAGTGTTCCGCTTTCCCGGCACGCAGCAATACCGGCTGGAGGTCGAGACCTTCGCGCGTGCGGCACAGGGCGGAAAGGAGCGCGTCTTCACGCTGGAGGAATCCGTGCTCAACCAGAAAGTCATCGACGCCATCTTCCGCGCCGGCGGCAAGGACAGCTGGGAGACAATTTGAGCTTGGCCGTCTGATGGGGAGGGGAAAATGTCTGACGACGCGGACGTGATCATTGTCGGCGCCGGCCTTGCCGGGCTGGTTGCCGCCGCCGAACTTGCCGAGGCTGGCAAGCGGATCATCATCGTCGACCAGGAGCCGGAGCAATCGCTTGGCGGCCAGGCATTCTGGTCGTTCGGCGGCCTTTTCCTTGTCGATTCGCCCGAGCAGCGGCGCATGCGCATCCGCGATTCGCACGATCTGGCTCTGGAGGATTGGCTGGGCACAGCGGCTTTCGATCGGCCCGAGGATTTCTGGCCGCGCCAATGGGCGCAAGCCTATGTCGGCTTCGCCGCCGGCGAGAAACGCTCCTGGCTCCTGCAGCGCGGCCTGAAATTTTTCCCCGTGGTGGGATGGGCCGAGCGCGGCGGCGGCAATGCCATCGGCCACGGCAATTCGGTACCGCGTTTCCACATCACCTGGGGTACCGGCCCGGGCGTGCTGGAACCCTTCGTCCAGCGCGTGCGCGAGGCCCAGAAGCAGGGGCTGATCAGTTTCAAATTCCGCCACCGCGTCAATGAATTGACCCGCACGGGTGCTACCGTTGACGGTGTGCGCGGCGACATATTGCAGCCGAGCACTGTCGAGCGCGGCCACAAGAGTTCACGCGACATCGCGGGCGATTTCGCATTCCGAGCGCAGGCAGTGATCGTCGCCTCCGGCGGCATTGGCGGCAACCATCAGCTTGTCCGCGAAAACTGGCCGCAGCGGCTCGGCGCGGCGCCAAAGCGCATGATCGCCGGCGTGCCCGACCATGTCGATGGCCGCATGCTGGCGATCACGGAGCAGGCCGGCGGCTCGATCATCAACCGCGACCGCATGTGGCACTATGTCGAGGGCATCAAGAACTGGTCGCCGATCTGGACCGACCATGCGATCCGCATCCTGCCCGGCCCGTCTTCGCTGTGGCTTGATGCACGGGGCAAGCGCCTGCCCGTGCCGCTCTATCCTGGCTTCGACACGCTGGGCACGCTGTCCCACATCATGAGCACCGGCTTCGATTATTCCTGGTTCATCCTGACGAAGAAGATCATCCAGAAGGAGTTCGCGCTGTCGGGCTCGGAGCAGAACCCCGATTTGACCGGCAAGAGCTGGCGCCAGGTGCTCGGCCGCGCCACCTCGGGCATTCCGGGTCCTGTCAAAGCCTTCATGGAGAAGGGCGAGGACTTCATCGTCGAGGCGGATCTGCCGACGCTGGTCGCCCGCATGAATGCGCTCGCCGGCGGCGAGCCGCTGCTTGACGTCGCTCAGGTCGAGCGCGAAATCCGCGCCCGCGACCGGCAGCTCGACAATCCGTTCTCAAAGGACATGCAGATCACCGCTTTGCGCGGGGCGCGGGCCTATCTCGGCGACCGGCTGATCCGCACGGCCAAGCCGCACAAGATGCTCGACCCTGCAAATGGCCCGCTGATCGCCGTGCGGCTCAACATCCTGACCCGCAAGACGCTGGGCGGCCTGCAGACCGATCTCGACAGCCGCGTTCTGGATGCCGATGGCCAGCCGGTCGCGGGACTCTACGCCGTCGGCGAAGCCGCTGGGTTCGGCGGCGGCGGCGTGCATGGCTATGCGGCGCTTGAGGGCACCTTCCTCGGCGGTTGCATTTTTTCCGGCCGCAGCGCCGGCCGGGCGGCGGCCGAGGCCGTGCAATAAGGCCCAAACCGCGAGACGACAAAACCACTCACCAGAGCCAGGCGCCCTGTCCTAGCGCGGCCACTGCATCGACGATCCGGGTGAAGCTCGCGCGGGCGCGGCCGACCGTGTGCCGGGCTCTGAGATAGCCATGCACCAGGCCCGGTTCCTCGAACCAGTATGCCCGTCCGCCGGCAGCGACGATGCGGTCGCGATAGGCTTCGCCGTCGGACGACAGCGGGTCGCATTGCGCGGTGATCAGCACGGTCGGCGGCAGGTTGGCGAAATCGGCGTCGGCAAGCGGCGACTGCGTGATGTCGCCGGTGCCGTCTCGCCCGCCGGTGCGGATGTTCTTGTAGAATTCGATGTCGCGCATGGTCAGCATCGGCGCTTCGGCATGCCTGAGATAGGATCCCTTCGACCGGTCGCCGCCAAGACCGGGATAGATCAGCACCTGGCCGATCGGCCGTTTCGCATGGCCGCGTGTCGCGTGGCTGACCGCGGCGGCAAGATTGCCGCCGGCGCTGTCGCCGCATAGAAGAATTGGGTGGCTGCGGGCGATGCCAGCCCATTCGAAGGCGCTCATCACGTCGTCGAAGGCCGATGGATGCAAGTGCTCCGGCGCCAGCCGGTAATCGACCGAGATCACCTCGTAGCCGGTGCGGTCGCAGAGTTCGGCACAGACATCGTCATGGCTGTTCAGGCCGCCGAGAATGAAGCCGCCGCCATGGAAATACAGCACCGTCACGGCTGCTTGGCGTGCGCTTCGGTAAATGCGGATCGGGATCTCGTGCGTTCGCGTTGCAATGGCGGAGGTTTCGACCGCGACGCCTTGCGGGTAGCCGGCAAAGAATTCGCGGCACATGCGGTCGTAGATGTCGCGCTGCTGCGCGATCGTGTAATCGATCGTGTCGGGCGGATAGTAGGAATTGGTCCGCTCGATGAAAGCCCAGGTCTCGGCGTCGATGAGGGTTTTGTAGTCGGTCATGGGCACTGGAAGGGCAGAGCCCGGGCACCCCCCTCTGGCCTGCCGGCCATCTCCCCCGCAAGGGGGGAGATTGGCAGCGTTGATCGCGGTGCACTTCTTGCAACGTTGACGGTTGGCGAAAGCAGAAATGACATCCAATCTCCCCCCTTGCGGGGGAGATGCCCGGCAGGGCAGAGGGGGGTGTGACGGAACGCCATCGTTCCCATTACTTCCCCTTCCACACCGGATCGCGCTTTTCCGCAAAAGCGCGAAAACCTTCCATATTGTCTTCGGAGCCGTAGAGCGCATCGACCGTCGGCAGCTGCCGGCGCGTCACTCTGTTCATCGCGTCCTGGAAAGTCAGCGCTTCGGCCACGCGCGCCGTTTCCTTGATCGCTGCAAAGACCAGCGGCGGTCCGCCGGCGAGCAGCCGGGCGATCTCCCAGACGCGGTCCTCAAGCTTTTCCTTGGGCAGCACTTCGTTGACCAGGCCCCAGCGATGCGCTTCGGCGACATCCATCCAGCGGCCGGTGAGCAGAAGGTCCATGGCGACATGATAGGGAATGCGCTTCGGTAGCTTGATCGTTGCCGCGTCGGCCAGCGTGCCGGCGCGAATTTCGGGCAGCGCGAAGGAGGAATGGTCGGAGGCGTAGATGAGGTCGCAGGACAGCGCCAGCTCGAAGCCACCGCCGACCGCCATGCCGTTGACGCAGGCGATGACGGGCTTGTTGAGGTCGCGCAGTTCCTGCAGGCCGGCAAAGCCGCCGACGCCATAGTCGCCGTCGACCGCGTCGCCGCCGGCAGCCGCCTTGAGGTCCCAGCCGGCGCAGAAGAACTTGTCGCCGGCGGTCTTGACGATGGCGACACGCAAGTTCGGATCGTCGCGGAATGCCTTGAAGGTTTCGCCCATCAGCCGCGAGGTCTTCAGGTCGATGGCGTTGGCCTTGGGTCGGTCGAGCGTGACCTCCAGGATCGTGCCCTCGCGGCGGGTCGAAACGACGTCAGACATTCTTCTTGTCTCCCAGCACCAGCAGCGCATCGGCGATCCAGGCGCCCTTGCCCTCGGCGCAGACGATCAGCGGGTTGATGTCGAGTTCCTCGATCTCGCCGGCATTCTCCTGCACGAAGGCGGCAATGCCCGAAATGGCGTCGATGGCAGCCTGAACATCGGCCTTCGGCCGGCCGCGATAGCCCTCGAGCAGCGGGTACAGCTTCAGGCCGCGCAACGCTGCCTCGATGTCATCGCGGGTCGCCGGCAGCATCAGCGTGACACTGTCGCGAAGCAGCTCGACCAGCACGCCGCCGGTGCCCAGGGTCATCACCGCGCCGAACATCGGGTCGCGGGTGAAGCCGACGATCAGTTCGGCGACGCCGTCGCGCACCATGCGCTCGACATAGAGCCCGGTGCCGAGCGGCAACAGGTCATGCGCCGCGGTGCTGACGGACTCGGCGTCTTTGAGGTTGAGCTGCACCGCGCCGACCTCGGATTTGTGGGTGACGCCCAGCGCCTTCAGCGCCACCGGGAAGCCGAGCGCCATCGACGAGATCACCGCCTCGACCGCATTGGCGGCGCGCTCGCCTTTCGGCACCGGCAGGCCGGCCTTGATGAGGCGGGATTTCGCCTCGGCCTCGTCGGGCGTGACGTGTTCGCCGACAGGCGCGCCGGAGGCGGAGGTGTCGATCGGCTGCGCCTGCGGTTCGTGCCACGCCCAGCCGATGAAGGCTGCCGCCCCGGCGGCGTCCATGGCTTCTGAAATGCCGAACAACGGCACCATGCCGCGCGCCATAAGGCCGGCAGTGTATTCCTCCGGCAGGTTCTCCGGCAGCGAGGAGACGATGGCACCCTGCGCCTTGTTGGTCTTAAGCGCAGATTCGAAGGCACGCAGCGTCGCCCACCAGTCGGTGTCCGAGCAGCGGTCGGGGCGCGGGAAGTCGAGCACCAGCATGTTGAGGTCGAACCCGCCCGACACCATGGCGGTGAAGGTGGCGGTCATCGCCGGCTCATTGTTCCAGATGAAGGTGTGATAGTCCAACGGATTGGCCACCGCGACCAGCGGCCCGAGCGTCGATTTGACATGGGCACGGTGGGTGTCGCTGAGCACCGGGAAATTGACCCAGCGGCCTTCGGCGCTGTCGGCCATGACCGAAGCCTCGCCGCCCGAGCAGCTCATCGATGACAGCCTATAGCCGGGCAACGGTCCGGTGATATGCAGCAGCTTCAGCGCCTCGATGAAGGCGGGGATGGAATCGACGCGCGCTATGCCCAGCCGCCTCAGGAAGGCGCCCGATGCGGCGTCCGACCCTGCCAGCGAGGCGGTGTGCGAGACGGTCGCTTGCCGCGCCTGTTCGGAACGGCCGACCTTCATGGCGATGATCGGCTTCTTCAACTCGCGGGCCCTGGCCGCCAGCCGTTCGAAGCCGGCTACGGAATCGAAGGCTTCGATGTGCAGGCCAAGCGAGGTGACCCGCTCGTCCTCGATCAGGCCGAGTGCCATTTCGGACAGGCCGGTCTGCGCCTGGTTGCCGGCGGTCATCAGGAAGGCGATCGGGAGGCCGCGCTTCTGCATCGTCATGTTGATGGCGATGTTCGACGACTGGGTGATGATAGCGACACCTTTGCCGCCGTCGGCCAGTCGGATGCCGCCATGCTGGTCGGGCCACAGAAGTGCGCCGTCGGCATAGTTGATCAGGCCGTAGCAATTCGGGCCGATGATCGGCATCTGGCCCGCCGCCGCGACCAGCTCGGCCTGCAGCCGCTCGCCGTCGTCGTCATAGGCCTCGGTCTCGAGGAAGCCGGCGGCAAAGCAGACTGCACCGCCGGCGCCGCGCTCGGCCAGCGCCTTGACCACCTCGATGGTCAAGTGCCGGTTGACGCCGACGAAGGCGGCGTCCGGCGCGCCGGGAAGATCGGCGACGGAGCGATAGGCCTTTCGGCCGGCGACCTCTTCCTTGCTCGGATGCACCGGCCAGATCTCGCCGGCAAAACCCATCTTGATCGATTGCGCCACGACGACTGCGGCCTGCGCGCCGCCGAAGACGGCAATCGATTTGGGGCGCAAAAGACGTTCGAGTTTATGCATGGTCATCTTTTCGTTTGAGCATCATCTTCTCCCAAGCCTAGCTCCGGCCTTGGGGGATCATGCTCTAAGCCCCGAACGGACGCAGCAGCGCCCGCGAAATAATATGTCGCTGAATCTCCGAAGTGCCTTCCCAAATTCGCTCGACCCGCGCGTCGCGCCAGATGCGCTCCAGCGGCAAATCGTCCATCAGCCCCATGCCGCCATGGATCTGGATCGCTTCATCGGCAACAAAGGCGAGCATTTCGGTGGCCTTCAGCTTGGCCATGGCCATGTCCTGGTCGGTGACGGTGCCCTGATCGTACTTCCAGCCGGCTTCGAACACCATCAGGTCGGCGGCCTTCAGTTCGGTCGCCATGTCGGCAAGCTTGAACGACACGCCCTGGAACTTGCCGATCTGCTGGCCGAACTGCTGGCGCTGCGCGGCATATTCCACCGCATGGCCGAGCGCCCGCTCGGCGCGGCCGAGACAGGTGGCGCCGACCTGCAGCCGGGTGGCGCCGAGCCAGGAATTGGCGACGTCGAAGCCCTTGTGCACCTCGCCCAGAACCTGGGAAGCCGGCAAGCGGCAATCATCGAATTCGAGGATGGCATTGGTGTAGCCGCGATGCGAGACGTTGCGGTAGCCGTCGCGGACGGTGAAGCCTTTGGTCCCTTTGTCGACGAAGAACGCCGTGATCTTCTTGCGTTTTCCACGCGCGGATTCTTCCTCGCCTGAGGCCATGAAGACGATGGCGAAATCGGCGAGATCGGCATGGCTGATAAAGTGCTTGGTGCCGTTAAGCACCCAGTCGTCGCCGTCCTGCACCGCGGTCGCCTTCATGCCGCGCAGATCGGAACCTGCGCCCGGCTCGGTCATCGCCAGGCAGTCCCATTTCTCGCCACGGATGCAGGGGGACAGGTACTTCTCGCGCTGCTCCGGCGTGCCGGCCAGGAGGATGTTGGAGGGCCGCGCCACGCAGGTCCAGTGCAACGCATAATTGGCACGGCCGAGCTCTTTCTCGTAGAGCAGCCAGGTCACCGTATCCAGGCCCGCGCCGCCGACATCGGCCGGCATGTTGGCGGCATAGAGCCCGGCCTCGATCGCCTTGGCCTTGATTTGCTCGATCAACTCGCGGCGCAGCACGCCGGTGCGCTCGACCTCGCGCTCATGCGGGTATAGCTCGTTCTCGACGAACGCCTTCGTCGTCTCGACGATGAGCTTCTGTTCCTCCGACAACCCGAAATCCATGATCTCAGCCCTTCTTCTTGCCGGTCTTTTTCTTCGGCTTTTCGGCTTTCTTCACCGGCTTCAACGTCTTGGCCTTCTCGGCCGCCTTGGAGGCCACAGGCTTTTTGGCCGCTAGCTTGGCCAGTTGCCTGGTATAGTCCTTGTGCAAGGCACCGGCACCCCAGCCCTTGCCTTTGTTCTGCTTCGACAGCGCGTCCATGATCGCAACCAGATTGTCGTCGCGGATCTTTTCCAGCTCGCGGATCGACAGCCCGTGCGCCTGGTCGTCCGACTGCGTGGCGATCAGGTCGACCAGTTCGTCGTTGAACTCCGGCACGTCCATCAGCTTGGTCCATGGCCATTTCAGGCACGGCCCGAACTGGGCCATGAAGTGGCGCATACCGGCCTCGCCCCCTGCGACGCGATAGACCTGGAACATGCCCATCTGCGCCCAGCGCAGGCCGAAGCCATAGCGCATGATGTCGTCGAGCTCTTCCACCGTGCAGATGCCGTCCTTGATCAGCCACAGCGCCTCGCGCCATGCCGCTTCGAGCAGGCGGTCGCCGACGAAAGCCTCGATCTCCTTGCGGATCACCACCGGCTTCATGCCGATCGAGGCATACATTTCCTTGGCGACCTCGATCGCCTCTGGGAAGGTCTGTTCCCCGCCGACGATCTCGACAAGCGGCAAGAGGTAAACGGGGTTGAACGGATGCCCGACGACCAGCCGCTCCGGGTGCTTCTTCATCGCCACCTGCATGTCGGTCGGCTTGATGCCCGAGGTCGAGGAGCCGACAATGGCGTTGGCCGGCGCATGGGTATCGATCTCGGCCAGCACGCGGTGTTTCAGGTCGAGCCGCTCGGGCACGCTTTCCTGGATAAAATCGGCATCGGCAACCGCCTCGGCGATGGTCTTGGCAAAGGTCAGCCTGCCCTCTTTCGGCAGTCCGCCGGGCACCATCTGCTTGTAGGCGCGGCGCGCGCCTTTCATCACTTCGCCAACCTTGCGCGACGCTTCGGGATCGGGATCGAAGATCGACACGTCGATGCCGTTGAGCAACAGGCGCGCCACCCAGCCGGCGCCGATGACGCCGCCACCGATGGCGGCCGCCTTGTTGATGATGCTCATGCGGAAGCTCCGGTTCTTGTCTTGGCTGTTGCGGGATCGATGAGAGGCACGCGCTCGCCGGCGCGGATCACCGGGGGATCGTAAGCCTTGCGGGCAAACACTTCGAGCACGAAGGGCCGGAAGAACTCGATCGGCAGCGTGTCGTAGTCGGGGTCGAAGCTCGACTGGTCCCAGCGCTCGCAGAACTGATCGCAATCGTCGAAATAGGCGTGGCCGGCGAAGCGGTCGCGCGCATGGCGGTTGCCGCCCAGATGATGGGCATAGTAGAGCCGCTGGAAATCGCCGTGCTTTTCCACCACCCAGGTGCATTGTTCGCGTACGAAAGGCTTCAGGATCGAAGCGGCATATTCGTCGTGATTGTAGGGCGCGTATATGTCGCCGATATCGTGCAGCAGCGCGCACGCGATCCAGTCGGTATCGGCGCCGTCGCGCCAGGCGCGGGTCGCCGCCTGCAGCGAATGGCCGAGCCGGGTGATCTTGTACCCCGACAGACCCGCGTCGAGCTGAACCAGCGCGTCGAGCAGCCGCTCGCCGGTCCTTGCCGCATAGTCGATTTCATGCGCGCTCAGGAACTCATAGTCGTCCCGGTCGCCATCCTTCATCGCCGTGAATTTTACGGTAGTCATATCGACCCTCCCGGCGAATAATTTATGCCGCTATCGGCGCCCGCTTGGTGAGGTTGAGCTTCTTGCGCACTTCCTCCGGGCCGATGATCCTGGCGCCCAGATTGGTGACGATGCTGGCGGCTCGTTCGACCAACTGCGCATTGGTCGCCAGCACGCCCTTGTCGAGCCACAGATTGTCTTCCAGGCCGACCCGGACATTGCCGCCGGCCAGCACGGCGGCGGCGGCATAGGCCATCTGGTTGCGGCCGATGGCGAAGGCCGACCAGTTCCAGGTCGACGGCACGTTGTTGACCATTGCCATGAAGGTGTTGAGGTCGTCGGGCGCCCCCCACGGCACACCCATGCATAGCTGCACGAGCGCGTCGGGATCGAGCACCTTTTCCTCGACCAGCTGCTTGGCGAACCACAGATGGCCGGTATCGAAGGCCTCGATCTCCGGTTTGACGCCGAGCGCCGTCATCATGCCGCCCATGGCGCGTAGCATGCCCGGCGTATTCGTCATGACATAGTCGGCCTCGGCGAAATTCATGGTGCCGCAATCGAGCGTGCAGATTTCCGGCAGGCACTGGCGCACATGTTCCATGCGGTTGGTGGCGCCGCCCATGTCGGTGCCTTTTTCGTTGAGCGGCAGCGGTGCTTCCGGCGAGCCGAAGACCATGTCGCCGCCCATGCCGGCGGTCAGGTTCAGGATGACGTCTACTTCCGCCTCGCGAATGCGCTCGGTCACTTCGCGATAGAGATGCACGTCGCGCCTGGGCTTGCCGGTTTCAGGGTCACGCACATGGCAGTGGACGATCGCGGCGCCGGCTTTGGCCGCATCGATGGCCGAATCGGCGATCTGCTTGGGCGAGCGCGGTACATGCGGGCTGCGATCCTGCGAGCCGCCGGATCCGGTCACGGCACAGGTAATGAAGACCTCACGGTTCATCGCAAGCGGCATGGAAATCTCCTCCGATAGAAACAAGCCACAACAATGACCGACTTGCCGGAAACTGTTTTGCGTTTTACGAAGATCTCATGATCAAAAGCGAAAAGCCGACCATCTTTCGTTCGGAACGCTCTCCGCTCAAGGTGACGCTGCTGGTGTTTTCCGGCTCGTCGATCATGTGTGTCGCGTCGGCGGTCGATCCGTTGCGCGCCGCCAACCGCATCTCCGGCGAGACCTTGTTCGATTTCAAGCTGGTCTCGCTGACCGGCGAGGCTCCGGTCACCACCTGCGGCCTGCCGGTGGCGGTCAGCGGCCGTTTCGATGCGGGTGAGCCGACCGACGTTCTTGTCGTCGTCGCCGGCTTTGGCACCCAGAACTATGCGACATCGGGGCTGTTGTCAGGCCTGCGCCGGGCAGCGCGGATAGCACGGGCGTGCGGCGGTGTCGAAGCGGGCACCTGGCTGGTGGCGCGCGCCGGCCTGCTGGAAGGGCGCAGCGCCACCACGCACTGGGAGGACATGGAGGACTTTTCCTCGGCCTTCCCTGGCGTCGACGTGCGCCCGGACCGCTACGTCATCGACGGGCCGGTGTTCACGTCTGGCGGCGCGTCGCCGACCTTCGACCTGATGCTGCATCTCATTCGCACGCGGCTCGGCATGGCCGTGGCGCTCGATGTCGCCAGCGTCTTCATCTACGACCAGGCACGTGCCGCGACCGACGCGCAGCCGCTGGTCTCGCTCGGTCGGCTCGATGGCTACGATCCGCGCCTGGCGCAAGCCATCCGGCTGATGGAATCGCATGTCGATCAGCCGCTGACCATAGAAGCGGTGGCCAAACGCGCCGGGGTGACGGCGCGAACCTTGGAAAGCATCTTTCGCAAGTCGATCGGCGAGACGCCGGGCGCCTACTATCTCAGGCTGCGCCTAGGTGCTGCCCGCAGGCTCGTGGTCGACACCAGGGTGGCGATGGCCGACATTGCCGCGCGGACCGGATTTTCGTCCGCCGCGGCATTTTCTAGGGCTTTTTCACGGGCTTTCGGTGAAGCGCCGGTCAGGCTGCGCCGGGGCTGAGTGCAGGTCGACCAAAAGGACGACGACGTGCACAGAAAGTTCAGGCAGCATTCTGGTGGTCGCTGCCGCCGTCGATCTGCGAGCGCATTTGCCTGGCAAGATGGGTCTCGAAACGGCTGGCAACGGCGCGGTCCCATTCGTTCGAGCGGCGCGTGCCATCCTTCGGATGCGGCATTGCCATCAGCCGGTCGATAATCGATTCGACTTCGCCCGGTGAGAGCAGGGCGTCGATTTCACGTTCGTTCTGCATATCGGGTCGCCTCCTTCTTCCTCTCCCGCCACGAGCAGTCTTATATGAGATACGTGACGGCAGTTTGAAGGCAAGAGCGAGGTCATTGAAGGGCGTCAAAGGGCAAAAACCGTGTCGTCGCACCCGGCTTTGCGCAAAGTTTGTTCCCGTGTCTGGGCAGGTCAGGCCAAGGAGAGTTCTACAGCTGCTTTTCGAAGAGCAGGCAGCCGAGGATCTATGCGATCCTCGGCTGCCTGTCGCGAATGGGCTGACTGGAACATTTCACCGTTTCACGGAAACGGCGAACCCTCTAACTCTTTGTTTTGACGCAATTCCGGACGGAAAACCGCGTCACACTTTTCCTGGAATTGCTCCAGCGGAAGGCGATTGCCGCGGCTTCAGACAGAGATGGCGGATGTCGGTCCAGATCGGGGTTCACACGTACCGGTTGACGATGTTTTCCAGTAGTTCCTGGCGACCCGACCTTGGTTGCGGCTCGATCTTCTTCTTGACGACGCGCTCGGCGATCTCTTCCAGCGTGCGCTTGCCCGACAGCATCGCCTTGCCCTCGGCCGTGTTCCAGCCGGCATAGCGTTCGGCCAGCGGTGCCGACAGCGCCTTGTCCTCGACCATGCGGGCTGCGGCCTTGAGGCCGCGTGCGCAAGAGTCCATGCCGCCGATATGGCCGATCAGCAGATCCTGCGGATCAAGCGACTGGCGGCGC
This sequence comes from Mesorhizobium sp. M0830, assembly GCF_040319965.1. Lineage (NCBI taxonomy): Bacteria > Pseudomonadati > Pseudomonadota > Alphaproteobacteria > Hyphomicrobiales > Phyllobacteriaceae > Mesorhizobium > Mesorhizobium sp. M0830. Next base: position 32,956 of record NZ_JAMYOR010000050.1, read on the forward strand.
AGCTTGGCGTCGAAATTGGTGCCGCCGGTCTTGAAGCCGCCGGCCTGCAGCACCTGGTAGTAGGCCAATGCCATTTCAGGCACGTTGTTGGGGAACTGGTCGGTGTCCCAGCCCGACTGATAGTCGTTGCGGTTCATGTCGATCGAGCCGAAGACGCCGAGCGCATTGGCCAGCGCCAGCTCGTGCTCGAAGGAATGGCCGGCCAGAATGGCGTGGCCTTGCTCGATGTTGAGCTTGACCTCCTTCTCCAGTCCGAAGCGCTTGAGGAAGCCGTAGACGGTCGCGACATCGTAATCATACTGGTGCTTGGTCGGCTCCTGCGGCTTCGGCTCGATCAGGATCGTGCCCTTGAAGCCTATTCTGTGCTTGTAGTCGACGACCATGCTGAGGAACCGGCCGGCCTGCTCCTGCTCGCGTGCGAGGTCAGTGTTGAGCAGCGTCTCATAGCCCTCGCGTCCGCCCCACAGCACATAGTTCTCGCCCTTCAGCCGCTTGGTGACGTCGATACAGCTTTTTACCGTCGCTGCCGCGTAGGCAAAGACATCCGGGTCGGGATTGGTGGCCGCGCCCGACATGAAGCGGCGATTGGAGAACAGGTTGGCAGTGCCCCACAAAAGCTTGACGCCGGTCTGCTTCATCTTTCCCGCGAAGTAGTCGGCGATCTCGTCGAGGTGTGCCGCACTCTCGGAAAAGTCCTTGCCCTCCGGCCGCACATCGGCGTCGTGGAAGCAGAAATAGGGCGCTCCGAGCAGCGAGAACATCTCGAAGGCGACGTCTGCTTTCAGTTTCGCCAGTTCCATCGTGTCGACACCGCCGGCCTTGGGGAACCACGGCCGGTCGAAGGTCTGGCCGCCGAACGGATCGCCGCCCGGCCAGGCGAAGGAATGCCAGTAGGCGACAGCAAAGCGCAGATGGTCTTCCAGCCGCTTGCCGGCCACCACCTCGTCGGGATTGTAGAACCTGTAGGCCAACGGATTGGTCGAATCCGGCCCTTCATATTTGATCTTCTTGATGTCGCCGAAAAATCCGCTGCTCATGTTTTTTCCTCTCGAATAGTCCGCTCTGATTACCTCAGGTAATTCCCCTTGATTACCTCAGGCGTAATTGGTTTCGTTCGTCCGCTGGTCGAAAAGGCTCGTGTCAAAACAGTCAGACAAAGGAGACAGGCCATGACCGACCTCAACAAGATCGCCCAAAGCTACATCACCGCCTGGAACGAAAGTGATGCCGACCGTCGGGCCGATTTGCTCAAGGCGACCTTCACCGAAGACGTCAGCTATCGCGACCCGCTCATGCAGGGCGATGGCCATGCGGGTGTCGCGGCACTCATCGACGGCGTGCAGCAGCGATTTGCCGGCTTCCGGTTCTCGCTGAAGGGCACGCCGGACGGTTTTGCCGACAAGATCCGCTTCTCGTGGAATCTCGGTCCGGAGGGCACGCCTTCGGTGATCGAAGGCACCGACATCGGCATCATCGAGAACGGCCGACTGAAGAGCGTCACCGGTTTTCTCGACAAGGTGCCGGCGCAGTGAGGACTTCTGGGTAAGGCAGGTGCGAGGCACCCCCCTCTGACCTGCCGGCCATCTCCCCCGCAAGGGGGGAGATTGGTTGGCATCCGCGCCTTCGCCAATCACCCACCTTGCAGGACTGGCATATCCGCCAACGCTGCTAATCTCCCCCCTTGCGGGGGAGATGCCCGGCAGGGCAGAGGGGGGTGCCTCGCGCCGACTCACGCCGTGGCGACCTTGACTGCCGGGTACAGCGCCCGGTAGCGCTGATAGGCATCCGCATAGACGCTGCCAAGTGCGGCGTCCGGTTCGATCGTGGCATCGGTCCTCGGTGCCGTACAGATTTCGAGCGGATCGGCACCCGTCGCCGCGATCAGGCCGAGCCGCGCAGCACCAAAGGCGGCGCCGAAGTCGCCGTCGGCGGGGATGTCGACAGGCAGTTGAAGCGCGGTGGCAATCGCCTTCAGCCAGTAGCGCGAGCGCGAACCGCCGCCGATCGCCGTCACCCGCGCCAAGGTCGTACCGGCCGTGGCCAGGGCTTCGAAGCTGTCGCGGAAGGCAAAGGCGACGCCTTCGAGCACCGCCTGGGTCAGCACGGCACGGCCCGATTCATGCGCCAGCCCGGTGAACGCGCCGCGAATGGCGGAATCATTGTGGGGTGTGCGCTCACCGGAGAGATAAGGCAGGAAGGACACGCCGCTGGGCGCCCTCAGAGTGTCGCCGAGTTCGGCGGTCAGTTCGCCGGCGCCTTTTCCGGTGATCTCGGACAGCCAGTTCAGCGAATCGGTTGCCGACAGGATGACGCCCATCTGGTGCCAGGTGTCCGGAAGCGCGTGGCAGAAGGTATGCACAGCACTAGCCGGGTTGGGCAGGTAGGCGGCGTTGGCGGCAAACAGCACGCCCGATGTGCCGAGCGAAACGAAGGCGTGGCCGGCGCCGACCGTGCCCATGCCGCAGGCCGAGGCCGCATTGTCGCCGGCACCGCCGGCGATGGGAATGCCGGCCGGAACGCCCCATTTTGAAGCCAGTTCGGCACGCAGCGCGCCTGCCTTCTCCGTACCCTCGACCAGCGCCGGCATTTGCTTTTCATCGAGCGATGTCGCGGCGAGCAGCTCGGTACTCCAGCGCCGCTTGCCGACATCGAGCCAGGACGTGCCGGCAGAATCCGACATTTCCGAAATGTGCTCGCCGCTCAGCCAGAGCCGCAGGAAATCCTTGGGCAACAGCACTTTTGCGACCTTGGCAAAGACAGCGGGCTCGTTGTTCTTCACCCAGGCAAGCTTCGGCGCGGTGAAACCGGGAAAGACGATATTGCCGGTCAGCGCGCGGAAGCGCGGATCGGCATCGAGGAAGGCGGCCTCGGCATGACTGCGTGTATCGTTCCACAGGATGCAGGGACGCAGCACCTTGTCGGCGGCATCGAGCAGCGTCGCACCGTGCATGTGGCCGGACAGGCCGATGCCTTTGACCGCGGCGAGCTCCCCGGGATGCTTGGCTTTGAGGTCGGCAATCGCCTCTTCGCAAGCGCGGATCCAGTCGTCGGGGTTCTGTTCCGACCAGCCTGGGCGTGGCCGCGACACGTCGATAGACGCATGGCCGGAACCGATGACGGTTTGCCCGGCATCGATCAGCAGCGCCTTGACGCCCGACGTCCCGAGATCGAGGCCGAGATACATGCATTCCTCCCTTGCCGATAATTTTTTCGAGTCCCGAAAAAATCTGGCTTGTCAGTTTTTAAGACAAGATCGATCGCGGGTCAATTCTCTGACAAATTGGTCTCGGATAAATTGGCCGCGCGCCGAGAAAGCAGCGCCGACAGTGGACTGCCGGGCCGAGCCATTCCCCGTTCGGCCGTGAGCGCCCTGGCAAGCGCGCCGTCACCGGCGCGCAGGGCCGCCTCGATCAGCGTCAGGTCGATGACGTCGCGTTGGGCGTGGCTGCCGCCGAAACGGTGGGCGATCGCCCGTATCGGCCGGATCAGGTGAACGGTCTCGGTATAGTTGCCCTCGCCGAAGGCCTTGATGGCGAGCGTCAGGGGATGGCCGACATCCCTGGTGAAAGCCGCATTGTCGTCGCTGCCGCCCATCGCCTCGCGTTGAGCCTCGAGCAAGGTCTGGGCCGGGGCGTCGAGCCCGGCGCCGACGAACGCCATCATCGCGTGGGCATCGTTGAAGACATAATTGCCGGCACCGGCCTTGCGCCAGTTGGCGGCGAGCCCCGCCCAGCGGTCGCCGACATCGATGCCGCCAAGGTAAAGCCGCCACAGGATTGCCGACGCGTCGACCATGTTGAGCGCCATCGTCGACTGCCCGCCATAGATGGGACCGTCATAGAGCGCCAGCACCTCGTCTGTCTCGCCGAGATCATAGTGGAACAGCGCCAGGTGCCACCAATTGTGCACCTGCAGGAAGCTTTCCCTTGTCCACGCCTCGGGGTCGGCGCGCATCCAGGCAATACCATCCCTTTGCCGGCTTTGCATTTCCATGACATGAGCGACGGCATGCTGCGCCCACCCGTCGCGCGGCTCCATGTCGACTGCCGCGCGGCCAAGCTGCTCGGCCCTGATATAGTCAGCCATCTCCTCCAGCCCGAACGCCTGCATGCCGAGCATGGCGTGGTAGCCAGGCATGCCGCTTTGCCATGATGGCAGGGCACGGGCGATGCGATCACGCAACATGCGGGCATTGCCGGTGAAGAAATCGATCTGGTGGCCGACCTGCAGCGCCAACCCGTCGCGAGGGGTCTCGATGGTGACATCCTCAAGAATGCGGCTGGCTTGATGCCAGCGTCCGTTGGCGAGATGGCCAAGGGCAGCGACATGCGCCTGCTCGCGCGTGGTCGCGGTAAGTGGCAATGCGGCCTGATGGCAAGCCTTGGCTACGTCCGTCGCCTCTCGCTCGGTGGCGAGGCCGAAAAGGTAGCCCTTGAAGACATGCGCCATGACGAAGCCGGGAGCTTCTGTGATGGCGCGGTCGATGGAGGCCACGGGATCGCCGATGAAGCACTGCAGTTCACGCACTGCCTGACAGTAGGGCGTGAACCCCGCCTGCGTGGCACCCGAAAATGTCAGGCCCAATGCGTCCCTGATTGCCATGCAATGTCCTTCGGTCGACCGGTGACCAAGGCGATCCTAACGCATGGGCCACGGGCACGCCAACCGCGCGCTGCGCCGGGCCTAGTCCAGTAGTCTTTCAAATGGTGAGCGACGACGCGAGTTCTTTTTGCGGTGCCAACCGCCGAAGTCCGCGCTGCTCCTCATCGCCTTGTCGGGCACTTCTTCCCGTATAGCGAGTGTATAGCGAGGGGGAGAAGGGGCTGACCGCAGTCTGGGCCTCCTTCCCGCACGTTGGCGATCGGCGAAATCGCCGATGAGAGAGCCCTCTCCCGTCACTATGCGGGGAGAGGATGCCGGCACGTAGGCGAGGGCAGCGCAATCGCTGCGTGACGAGCGAATCCAACCCTACCTCAATTGCTGGAACGCATGGCCACCGTGGCGATGCCGGCGCCGACCAGCAGCGTGCCGCCGGTGCGGTTGAAGATGCGGATTGCCTTGGGATTGCGCACGACGTTGCGTGCGCGTGCCGCGATCAGCGCATAGCCGAAGGCGTTGGCGAAGGCGAGCGCCAGGAACGTCGTCTCGAAGATCAGCATCTGCGTCCAGAAATCGGCATGCCGGTCGAGGAACTGCGGCAGGAAGGCGACGAAGAAGGTGATGCTCTTCGGGTTGAGCGCGGTGACCAGCCAGGCATGTGCCATCATCTTGGCCGACGACACCGCATCGGTGCGCGGTTCGGCTTTCAGCGCGCCGCCGGCACGGAACAGTTTCACGCCGAGATAAATAAGATAGCCGGCGCCGATCAGCTTCAGGATGGTGAAGACGGTCGCCGAAGCGGCCAGCAGCGCGCCGATGCCCAGCATCGACAAGGTCATCGCGGTGAAGTCGCCCAGCGCCACGCCGACGGCCATCGGCAGTGCGGTGCGCCAGCCCTGGCCCAGCGCATAGGACACGACCAGAAGGATGGTTGGACCCGGAATGATGAGAAGGATCGTCGATGCGGCAGCGAAGGCGGCCCAGTTTTCGAAGGACATGCTCGTCTCCTTTGAGCGTAAAGAAGAGGATAAATCCTTGCGTCCGGGAGAATGTAAAGAGGCGATTTCCCTAATTTCGCCAACGGCAGACCGGCGTCAGTTCGCGCCGCTCAGCGTGCTCATTATTTCGGTCAGGCTGACATTGGCACCGAGAACGGTTGCCGCCGCGACAATGGCAGCGGCAAAAAACGTGGTGTCGGCTTTTAAGGCTTTGCATATGGAGGCACCCGCTGACCCCTGAGCGATAGGAAACGCTGGCGGCGGGATCATGACCCGCCGAGGTCTTTTGTGCAGCAGGTCTCGGTCAACGGATCGCGCAGAAGGTCGATCGCCCATGGGCAATGCGCGAACGCAGGCTGTGCAAGGTCTTCACGCTTTATCAACCATGAATGATGAAAATGCCTGCCATCCGGCCGGACCGTGCTTCCCGCCGACAGCGTGGGGTTTGGGTATATGCGTGAGTTGCCGCAAGGTCCGACGCCGCAGCGGAATGGCGACGCATTGGAAGCTGATCATCGTCTTTCCCGCCGCGCTATCCTATCCGGGGCAGGGGCGCTGGCGCTGCTTAGTGTCGCCGGCTGCTCGACCTCGGGCGGTGGCCTGCCGGCGCTGGAGCTCGACGACGTCTCCACCGGTTCGGTGCCGCCGATGCGGCCGGCGATCAGCGTCGACAAGAACGTCACCAGCCCCGGCGTGATGTATGCCGCACTGACGGATGGCGGCTTCAACGTCCCGGAAGTGCCGTATCTGAAGGTCAAGCCGGAATTCCGCCGCCAGATCGTCGTCGACACCACAGGCGAGGCGCCCGGGACCATCGTCGTCCATCTGCAGGAGCGCATGCTCTATCTCGTCCAGCCGGGTGGGGACGCCATCCGCTACGGCGTCGGCATCGGCAAGGACGGTTTCCGCTGGTCCGGCCGTGCCAACATCCAGTACGGCAGGGAATGGCCTACCTGGACGCCGCCGCCCGAGATGATCGCCCGCAAGCCCGAGCTGGTTAAATGGCAGGCCGGCCAGCCCGGCGGCCTCACCAATCCGCTCGGCGCGCGCGCCCTCTACATCTATCAGGACGGCAAGGACACCGGCTATCGCATCCACGGTTCGCCCGAATGGTGGAGCATTGGCCAAGCGATGTCGTCGGGTTGCGTGCGCCTGATCAACCAGGACATCATCGACCTCTACAGCCGCGTCTCCAAGAAAAACCCGGTCGTCGTCGTCTGACACGCCGCGCGCGCCACTCTTCCGTTGCGCGATAGCGAAAGACAGGCGAATGTGCCTTCGAATTCATCGCTCGGGAGACGTCGGGAATGGCCGGAACTTTTGTCATCGCGCAGGGCGGCGGCCCAACCGCCGTCATCAACCAGACGGTGGTCGGGGCGACGCTGGAGATCCGCAAGCGGCATCCCGGTGCCAAGGTCCTCGGTTCCGTCCACGGCGTGCGCGGCATCCGTGACGGCAACTATGTCGACCTTTCCGCGATTCCCGAGGACCGGCTGCGGTTGATCGCCGGCACGCCAAGTGCCGCCCTTGGCTCGACCCGCGACAAGCCGGATGCCGCCTATTGTGAGATCATCCTCAACGGATTGAAGAAGGCAGGCGCCGACGCCTTCATCTATATCGGCGGCAACGACACGTCGGGCACGCAGCAGATCCTGACCGATGCCGCAGGCGGCGAGATCGCCTTCGTCCATGCGCCAAAGACCATCGACAATGACCTCGAGGAAAACGATCACACGCCGGGCTTTATTTCGGCGGCCGAGTTCGTCGCTGGCGCCTTTCTGTCTGTCGACCTCGATTTTCGCGCCCTGCCCGGCATCTATGTCGGCATCGTCATGGGCCGGCATGCCGGCTTCCTAACCGCAGCCGCGGCGGCATGGCAGCTCGACCCCGACAGCGGCCCGCACCTGGTCTATGTGCCCGAGCGCCCGTTCTCGGCCGCCGGCTTCATCGACGACGTCCGCGCCACGCTCGATCGTCACAAGCGCTGCATCGTCGCCGTTTCGGAAGGTGTCAGCACCGCCGACGGCAAGGCACTGGTCGAGAGCCTGGTGCCGCCGGACAAGCTCGAGCGCGACGCGCATGGCAACGTCAAGCTGTCGGGCAGCGACCTGCCGGCCGCACTTGAGCGCGCGCTGGCCGAAGGCCTGCCCGGCAAGCGGGCCCGCGTCGACGCACTCGGCTACATGCCGCGCGGCTATGTCGGCGCCATCAGCGCGATCGACGCGCAGGAGGCTTTCGATGCCGGCGCTTTCGCCGTCACTGTCGCTGAACAGGGCGGCGGCTCGGTGGCGCTGCAATATGACGGCAGCAAAACGGTGCTGAAGAAGGTGCCGCTGAAGGACGTCGCCGGCAAGACCCGCCATATGCCGGACGATTTCATGAAGCCCGATGTCAATCAGCTGTCCGATGCCGGCATCGCTTATCTCAAGCGGCTGGTGCCGGAAAAATACAAGGTCGGGAAGCCGTTCGTCTGATGCCTGGCTCACACCTGATGCCTGGCTTTCACCTGATGCCGGGCCACAGCTGATGCCGGAGTGGTTCAGCAAAAGCATTGTCGACCACAAGACGACGATGCTGACCGAGCCGTTCGTGCATACCTATGTGCGTGCCAATATCTGGCATCTGCGCGGCCGAGATGCCGACCTTCTGGTCGACACCGGCATGGGTATCTGTCGGCTCGCGCCGGAGATCGACATGCCCGACGGCAAGCCGCTGCTGGTCGTCGCCACCCACATTCATCTCGACCATGTCGGCTCAATGCACGAATTTCCGTGGCGAGCAGGGCCAAGGCACAGCGCGGAGCAGTTCGCGAGCATGGATGAGGCGGCGACCTACGCCTACATGTTCCACGATCTCGACGGCGCCGTCTCGAAGCTGCCTGCGCCGGGCTGGAAGGCGGCCGACTACAAGATCCCGCCCGCACCGCTGACGCGAACCCTGGACGAGGGCGACATCGTCGATCTCGGTGACCGGCAATTCCGTGTGCTGCATCTGCCCGGCCATTCGCCGGATTCGATCGCGCTGTTCGACGAGGCCGATGGCCTTTTCTTCAGCGGTGACGCCATCTACGACGACACGCTGATCGACGACCTGCCGGATTCGGATCGATCGGCCTACATCAGTACGATGCAGCGCCTGCTCGACCTGCCGATCCGCGTCGGCCATGGCGGCCACGGACCGAGCTTCGACAGCAAGCGCATGCACGACATTGCCACTGCCTATCTCGGACGAACCGGCGGGATCTGAGCCCCCGGCGGGCAGGGAAGACTGGCCCGTCGCCTGACGACATCGTGACCGCCGTCATTCCGGAAATTAAATCTTCGTAAGGTGGCCCGGAATCCCTAAATCGGGCCAAGCTGCGCCCTAGATTCAGAGCTGTCGATCCGGTCCGGCTGCCGTGCCAGGCGAGACAGGCAATCGCGACGTTCGACACGCCGAATGGCCGGTCTTCCGCACAAGGAGACCTCCACGGCGACCGATCAACTCTCGCCCGGACAAACGACCATGTCAGACATAATTCGCAGACATCGCGTCGCGGCCTTGCTGGGCGCTGCGCTGATCGTATCCCCCTTCGTCATGTCTTTCGCCCAAAGCGAGGGCAACACCGTTCCGACAACCCAGACACCGGTAGCCGGCCTCACCGCTCCCAACGGCTCGTTCGCTCCCATCGTGGCGGCCGACAAGCCGGCGGTGGTAACGATCACCACTGTCACGAAGGCAGAGCCTGGAACGACGAGCGACGCCTCTCCGTTCGACGGCGGCTCGCCTTTCGACGACTATTTTCGTCAGTTCTTCGGTGACCAGGGCATGCCGATGCCCAAGACACCGCCACAACAGCAACCGCAGCGTGCCGAAGCACTGGGTTCCGGCTTCATCGTGGGCGCGGATGGCATCATCGTCACCAACAATCACGTGATCGATGGTGCCACCTCGATCAAGGTTGCGCTCGACGACGGCACCGAACTCCCCGCCAAGCTGGTCGGCCGCGATGCCAAGAACGATCTCGCCGTGCTCAAGGTCAAGGCGGACAAACCCCTGCCAACCGTCAAATGGGGTGATTCCGACAAGCTCATGCCAGGCGACCAGGTATTGGCCTTCGGCAACCCGTTCGGCATCGGCACCACTGTCACCGCAGGCATCGTTTCGGCGCGCGGCCGCGATCTGCACAGCGGCCCGTTCGATGACTTCATCCAGATCGACGCCCCGATCAACCACGGCAATTCCGGCGGGCCGCTGATAGATGTCGCCGGCAATGTCGTCGGCATCAACGCGGCGATCTATTCGCCCAATGGCGGTAGCGTCGGCGTTGGCTTCGCCATCCCGTCCGACCAGGCCCGGAAGGTGGTCGCCAAGCTGATGAAGGACGGCTCGATCCAGTATGGATACCTCGGCGTCGAGATCCAGCCGGTGACGGCGGATGTGGCGAGCGCAATCGGCCTTGATCATCCCGCCGGCGCGCTGGTTTCGCGGGTCAATGACGGTTCGCCCGCCGCCAGGGCCGGAGTCGAGGCCGGCGACGTCATCACCAGCTTTGCCGGACAGGATGTGAAGGATCCCAAGGACCTGTCGCGGGCGGTCGCCGATGTCGCGCCCGGCGCCAGGGAGACGCTGAACATCTGGCGCAAGGGCAAGGCCGTGGATGTTTCCGTCGACGTCGGGCGCAACACCGACGACGTAAAGACCGCGTCATTGGAAGACGGGTCCGGCGCGCCTGGCGTCGGGCAAGGCTCACGCGCCGCGGCGATCGGGCTTGGACTGATGGACATCACCCCTGACATTCGCGAGCAGATGAATCTCGCCCACAATCAGCGCGGTGCGATCGTTGCCAGCGTCAATCCCGACAAGGCGGCCGCGGCTTCCGGAATCCAGGTAGGTGACATCATCGTCGCCGTCAATCAGGTGCCGGTGAAGAGCGCCAGGCAGGTCACCCAGGCGATCGCTCAGGCTGGCAAGTCCGGCAAGAAGTCGGTGCTGTTGCTGGTCGAGCGCGACGGAGGCCAGATCTATGTCGCGGTGCCGTTCGCCAATGGCTGACGCGAGGCGCTGAACTGAATGCAAAGCCGGCAGGCTCGCCGGGCCTGCCGGCTTTGTCCGTCAAGATTTCAGTTGCCCGCAGCGGCATCATCGAGAAAACTGCGACAGGCTGATGGATGCCTGCTGCAGAGGAATTGCCGCGATGGTCACCCGAGGTTTCTCTTCAGGACGGCGCCCGCCAACCGATGACGATGGGCGCATACCGCCCGGTCAATATCTCGAACAGGGTTTTCCGGTACTGTCGGCCGGTCCGACGCCGCGCGTGCGCATGGAGGATTGGTCGTTCACGTTGAAGCATGGGCCACGGCCGATCAAGAAATGGAACTGGGCTGAATTCAACGCGCTGCCGTTGACCAAGATGACACGCGACATCCATTGCGTGACCGCGTGGACCAAGTTCGACACGCCGTGGCAGGGCGTGCTGGTCGACGATATCCTTGCCGACGCGGGTTTGGAGCCGCCGACCGGCTTCACGCTGGCGCACGCGTTCGACGGGTACACCACCAATGTGCCGGTAAAGGATCTTACCGGCGGCAAGGCCATGGTGGCGCTGCTCTACGAAGGCAAGCCGATTGCGCCGGACCATGGCGGCCCGGCAAGGCTGCTGGTGCCGCACCTCTATTTCTGGAAGTCTGCCAAATGGCTGAACGGCCTGCAATTCACGACGCGCGACGAACCCGGTTTCTGGGAATTGCGCGGCTATCACATCTATGGCGATCCATGGCGCGAACAGCGCTATACGGGCGATCCATGAGCGATGTGGCAGCAGTGCAATCGCCCTGGCAGACAGCCGGGATCGTCCGCATCGAAAAGCGCACGCCGCGTGTTACCAGCTTCTTTTTCCGGCCATCGCGGCCGTTTGCCTACCGCGCCGGGCAGCATGTCGATGTCAGGCTGACGGCACCGGATGGTTACCAGGCGCGCCGCTCCTACTCCATTGCCTCCGCGCCCGAGACGGTTGGGGCGATCGAACTGGCTATCGAGAAGCTCGACGATGGCGAGGTTTCGCCCTTCTTCCACGAGGTCGCGGCGATTGGTGACGAAATCGAACTGCGCGGACCGCTCGGCGGGCATTTCGTCTGGCCAGAAGATGAGAGCGGACCGCTTGTGCTTGTCGGCGGCGGTTCCGGCGTCGTGCCCTTGATGTCGATGGCTCGCCATCGAGCCGCGCGCAATTCGACAGTGCCCGTCGTCCTGATTTTTTCAGCCCGGGTCTGGGACGAAGTGATCTTTCGCGACGAACTGATCGCCCTCGACGACCGCAGGGACGGGTTCGACCTCGTGCTGACACTGACACGCGAAGCCGCCCGGCGCCCGGCCGATTATGCGCGGCGGGTGGACGTCGCGATGATGGCGCAAGCAATGGCACGGCTGCCCGAGCCGCCTGGTCTCGCCTTTGTCTGCGGCTCCAACGCGTTTGTATCAGTCGCCGCCCAGGCGCTGATTGATGCCGGCGTTGCAGCGGGAAACATTCGCACCGAGCGCTACGGAGTTTGAACGGACGTTGTTAACGCATGTGGTCTTGGCGCTGACAGTTCGTCCGGGGCTCGATGCTTTGATCCAGGACTGGCGTGTTGCCCGACTTCTTCATTGGCGCCCATGCCGCGGTCGCTCAGCTTCCGCTTCCGGACTCCGGAAATGGCACCAACCGCCGGTCACGCCTCGATTTCGAGCGCCGAAAGCGGTTTTGAGCAACAGGCAAGGATAAAACCGTCGTCGATTTCATGATCGAGGATGCCGCCATTGTGGCTCATCTCGACGTCGCCCGCGACCTTTTTCACCTTGCAGGTGCCGCACAGGCCGAACTCGCATGCAGCGGGAATCCGCACGCCTGAGGCCCGCGCGGTCTGCAGCACGGTTTGGCCGGCGACGCAGTCGGCATCGACGTCCGAAAGCGAGAATCGGATCGGTGTCATGGCTTCGACCGGGGCGACGGCGTCGTCTCCCGCCGGCAAAGCGAACGGCGCCGGGATCTCCTCCACGGCAGGCGCCGCAAAGCTCTCCTGATGGTATTTCGTCATGTCGAAGCCGGCGGAGTCCAGCATGCCGCGCACGGCGCGCATGAAGGGATCAGGGCCGCAGCAGAAGATTTCGCGCTCGCGGAAATCGGGCGCCAGCAGCGGCAGCCTGATGGCGTCGATGCGGCCCATATGGCCGAACCATCCCTCTCGGCTCGAACGCTCCTCGATCATGAAACCGAGCGACAAGCCTGGCATACGGCTGCCGAGCAGTTCGAGCTCCTTGCGGAAAATGATCTCTTCCGGGCGGCGCGCGCAATTGACGAAGCCGACATCGGTCCATGGCGCACAGTCGTTCAGCCAGCGCAGCATCGACATCATCGGCGTCACGCCGGATCCGGCCGAAATGAACAGATACTTGGCCGCCGGGTGGCTGTGCAGCGAAAAATCGCCGGTCGGCCCATACGCCTTGACGTGCGAGCCGGGCGTCAGATGGTCAAACATCCATCGTGTGCCGGTGCTGCCGGCTTGCGCCTTCACCGTCACCGCGATCGAGAACGGCCGCGATGGCGAGGACGACAGCGTATAGGTGCGCATCACCGGCCCGTCCGCGGTCGGCAGTTCCAACGTCACGAACTGGCCCGGCTTGTAGCGGAACCAGGTCTGGTTGTCGGAGCGGAAGGTGAAGGTCTTGACGTCAGGCGCTTCGTCGCTGACGCCGATCACCTCCAGCACCTGCAGCCTGTCGTTCCAGGGCGTCATCTGGTCGAGATGGCGATAGAGGCCAAGATCCGTCATCGCATTCATCCTCTCTTGTCCCTCATGTCTTGTGCATGTGATGCAACTAGGCGACGCTGCGCAGCGCCGGCCTTCCGCCTTCGGCGAGGCGCGGGCCGATGAACGACGCGTACCATTCGACGAACTGGATCACGCCGCCCTCATGCAGCTCCGAATAGGGGCCCGGTTCATAGGCGGGCGACAGGATGCCGAGGGCGTTTTCCTCAACGATGCGGCGGTCCTGGTCGTTGGTTTCGGTCCACACATGGGTAAGGTCTTCGATGGTGTAGTCGACACCCTCGACCGCGTCCTTGTGCACCAGCCATTTCGTCGTCACCGCCGTTTCCGTGGCGCTGATCGGCACCACCCGGAACGTCACCGCGTGATCGATGAGGATATGGTTCCATGTCGTCGGATAGTGATAGTGCATCAAGGTGCCGATGCGGTCGGCGGAGACAGCGTCGGAGAGGTTCTTCTTCACCGCCAGTTTGCCGCTCATGGTGTAGCTGACGGCATCGCGCAGCAGCGGCGCGCGGGTGGCGCGATACTGCCCGGCCGGATCGATGCGGAATTTGCTCGGCAGGCCTGATGCCTCGCATTTGGCCCAGTGCGCGACCATTTCGGGGTCGCTGTCGGCGCCGTTGACGCCGGTCACGGTCGGAGCCTCGGGGAAGGTCTTGCACAACTCGGGATGATTGGCGACGCAGTGATAGCACTCGCGGTTGTTTTCCCAGACCAGCTTCCAGTTGCCCTTCTCGATGATCGTGCTCTCGAAGGCGACCTTTGCTTCCCGCAACCGGTGCGGCAGCAGATAAGGTTCGATCATCGCCCGCATCGGCGCGAAATCCGCTGGCTCCTTGGCCAGGCAGATAAAGATATAGCCGCCGACGCTCTCGCAGGCGATCGGCTTCAGACCGAACTCACTCTTGTCGAAACCGTCGGCCATCTGACGGGCGAACAGCAGGCGGCCGTCGAGCTCATAGGTCCACTGGTGATAGGGACAGACAAGCTTTGCCGCAGTACCCTTGTCGGTGTTGCAGACGCGACTGCCGCGATGGCGGCAGGAATTGTGGAAGGCGTTGATCTTGCCTTGCTGGTCACGGACAAGAACAACCGGATAGTCGCCGATCTGCACGGTAATGTAGCTGCCCGGCTTCGGCAGCTCGCAATCATGGCCGATGAACAGCCAATCGCGATACCAGATCAGCTCCATGTCCAGCTTGAAGTAGTCTGGATCGGTGTAGAAGGGCTGCTCTAGCGAAAAGCCTTGCCGACGGCTGTTCAAGAGCCTCAGCATGTCGTTGCGAATATCCATGTCCTGTCCTCGTTATCTAAGGACTGAACTGGTGGTGACGGAGGAAGGATTGGACGCAGGCCGGCGAGGCGCCGTGCATGCACTATCCACCTCTTGATCGCCCACCGCGATCAGTCGAGTCTAGAAATCTCGGGCTGGTTTCCGGGCTTTGGAGTTGTCCTTGCGGACGATCGCGACACCTTCCCAGGCAGTTGCCCAGTGGTCTCCCGTTGCGACTTGAACTCCACCACCGTTGCGGGGGCAGCGCCGGATTTTGACCGGCTTCCCAATTCTCCGCCCCGTCGTCACGAAGCGGCACCTGAGATGGCATGATCTAACCACGATCGCTGACGCGTCATCGGCATGAAAACGACATCGTATCCATGCGGCGCGACACGCGTGCGAAACGTTCGGGTTGGCGATTGCCGGGCTGAAATCCTATCTCTTCGGCAGCCATCGCCACTTGCAATCTCCTCGAAAGCCAACCCTTGCTGGCGGCCAAAAAAGGCTAACGGTTTCGAAAAGTGACTATTAGCTGATTCTAAAATCGAACCGAACGGTTCGTTTCTGTTGACGGTGCGTGCAGGACATTGTGAACGCCGGGCCTTGGCAACAGTTAGTGATCCAGCGGACGGTTTTGCTTAAACCATTGAAAAATATAAATAATAAGTAGCGTGTGGAAGCCCTTGGCACAATTTCAAGTAGCGGAATCATGGTCCACACGAAACAACTTCGTGATTGGAAAAGGCGAGGATGCCCTCCCACATCGGGGCTGTCCGAACGACGCGATTTCATTTCCAAGACACGCCGCTAGACGGACGAAAAAGAAGATACTGGAGTACAAAAAATGAAAAAGATCATTCTCACTGCCGCCGCCGTTCTGGCCATTTCCGGCAGCGCCTTCGCTAATGGCAGCGACCACTACGGTTCGAACGCCCCGGCAGCCACTGCCGTCGACAGCTCGTACACCGCTTCGGTCAAGAAGTCGGAACCGGCTGCTCAGACGCCTGCCCAGGGCAGCGACCGTAACCTCTTCGGCCACTAACAACCAATTCCCAGTTGACAGCGGGTTCGCCCGCCATCCTGGCGAAATCCAGAAAATTCAGGAGACTTGAAATGAAGAAGATCATTCTTGCTACCGCCGCTGTTCTGGCCATCTCGGGTAGCGCTTTCGCCGCTAGCGACAACTATGGTTCGAACGGCGCCAACCAGCCTGCCACCACCGCCGTCGACAGCTCGTACACGGCTTCCGTCAAGAAGTCGGAGCCGGCCACGCAGGCGCCTGTCAACCATGGCAGCGACCGCAACCTGTTCGGCAACAACTAACATCCGACCAAACCAACATCCGACTGCGATGCTGCGGGTTGACCCGCAGCATCGAATTCGAAAATACGGAGTATCAAAAATGAAAAAGATTGTTCTTACTGCCGCCGCTCTTCTGATTGCCGCCGGCAGCGCCTATGCCCGCAACGACAACGTTGGTGGCACCGACATCAACAAGCAGTCGACCTCCAACGTCGACACCACGCCGACGTCTTCGGTGCGCGACACCGGTTCGCCGATCTACAAGCTGCTCAATTCGTCGGGCGACGCACCGAAGTCCGCCCCCCAGGGCAGTGATCGGAACCTCTTCGGCCGCTAACAGCCTAAGCCGATGTCCAGCAAAGAGGGGGCGGGCGGGGACGCCCCCCGATTATTTAAAAGAAAGGTGTAGGAAGGAAACCCCCCAAAGCAGAAAGAGATGTAGTGGGAGG
>NZ_JAMYOR010000051.1:0-48594 GCF_040319965.1 Mesorhizobium sp. M0830
GAGAGAAGACGGACAAACCCCGTTTTACGGGGCATGCACATGCGGCATTTCGATTCACTCAAAACTTTCCCCGGACAGCCCTGCCCTCAAGGGGGGAGATTGTGCCCTTATCTCTGCTTTCGCCAACTACGCTGGCAGTAGGGGAGGAACCGACAGTGGAACTGCCAATCTCCCCCCTTGAGGGGGAGATGTCCGGCAGGACAGAGGGGGGTGCCTTGGCACCAGCGGATTGCGACGATGGCAAAAACCAATCGATGCGGCCTCCAATACTGGCGCTTGCCGGCAACAGCCCCGCAATGCCCAGCGCCAGCGTGCTCTTGCCGGAGCCGCTTTCGCCGATGATGGCGAGGCGTTCGCCAGCGGCGATGTCGAGGCTGATACTCTTCAGCGCCGCCACCTCGCTGCCGTCTCGGCGGTAGGTCACCGTCAGGTCGCGGATCGAAACGAGCGCGGTCACGACAGGCCTCTTCTGACCGCTGTCGTCTCGACGATGCCTTCACCGGCGAGATAGACGCCGAGCACGGTCAGAACCAATGCTATGCCTGGGACGATCGACAGGAAGGGCGCGGTGCGCAGCACGGCGCGGCCTTCCGATATCATGCCGCCCCAGGTGACCCGGTTGGGGTCGCCGAGACCGAGGAAGGACAAGGCCGCTTCGGTGAGGATGGCGGCGGCGACGATCACCGATGACATCGCCAGCACCGGAGGCAAGGCATTGGGCAACACCTCGCGAAAGGCGATCGCCATAGGGTGCATGCCGATGACCCTCGCTCCGGCGACGTAGTCGCGTTCACGAATGGAGAGGACCTCCGCGCGGGCAACTCTGGCCGGTCCGGTCCAGGTGCCGAGCGCGATGGCAATCACGACGACGCCAAGGGAAGGCCCGACGACGCTGACGAAGGCCAGCGCCAACAAGAAACTCGGCACGGTCTGGAAGGCGTCGGTGATGCGCATCAGCACTTCGTCGACGAGGCCGCCGGCAAAGCCGGCCAGCGTGCCGATCACCGCGCCGACGACAAGTGCGGCCGCCGCTGCAGCGAGCCCGACGGCCAGCGATGTGCGGGCGCCATGAAAGAGCTCGGCCAGCACATTGCGGCCGAGCCGGTCGGTGCCGAGCGGCAACGACCAGTCCTGGAACGGCGGCAGCAGCGCCGGGCCGGCGATGGCCTGCGGATCGCCAGGGAACAGCAGCGACGCCGACAGCGCCATGGCTATCAGCGCCGCCAGGAGGATGGCGCCGGCAACCGCCTCACGCGTGCGCAGAAACCTGCGGAGCGAACTCATGTGCCGGTCTCGCTGGCGCCGACGCGCGGATCGAGGAAGGCATAGGCGATGTCGACGAGAAGGTTGATGACAATGACCAGGACGGCGCTGGTGAGGATAATGCCGAGCAGAAGCGGCGTGTCGCGGGAGGCGACCGCCTCTTGCGCCAGCCGGCCGAGGCCGGGCACGGAAAAGACGCTCTCGATGACGACGCTGCCGCCGAGCATCTGCGCCGATTGCAGGCCGAGCATAGTGACCAGCGGCAGTAGTGCGTTGCGGGCGACGTGGGCGAGAACGATGCGCCGGCGGGATAGCCCCTTGGCGCGGGCGGCCAAGACGAAATCCTGCCGCCAGACCTCGGCCATGCCGGCGCGCATCATGCGTAGATAGAGCGCCAGATAGATGAAGCCGAGAGCAGCAACGGGCAAGACGAGATGGACGGCGATGTCGGCGGCGCGATCAAGGCCGGTCTTGTCCGAGGCCAGGGTTTCGATGCCGCCGATCGGTAGCCAGCGCAGGTCGACGGCAAAGACGACGATCAGCACCAGTGCGAGCCAGAAACCCGGCACGGCATAGAGCGCCAGAGAGCCGATCGACAGGAAGCGGTCACGGAAACTGCCCGGCCGCGCGCCGGCATAGATGCCGAGTGCCGAGCCGAGCCCGAAGGAAAGTGCGGTGGCGCTGACCATCAGCAGCAAGGTGTTGGGCAGGCGCTCCAGGATCACGTCGCGGATCGGCCTGGAGAACGTCACCGATTGGCCGAGATCGAGATGCAGCAGCGCCCAGAGATAATTGGCCAGTCGCGTCAGTTCCGATTGGTCGAGGCCCCAGCGATGGCGAAGCAGTTCGATCATGCCGGCATCGCCGCCGGTCGAGACGATGTAGGCGTCGACCGCATCGCCGAGGGCCGCTTCGAGCAGCAGGAAGGTGCCGACGACGACGATCAGCAGCACGAAGATGCTGCCGACGAGGCGACGGCGGATGAGGGTGAGGGCGCGGGTCATGGTAAAGACTTAACGCCGGCCTGGCCGTTAGAGGTGTGGTGTCTAGGCACCCCCCTCTGTCCTGCCGGACATCTCCCCCGCAAGGGGGGAGATTGGATGTCGTTGCTGCTTCCGCCAATCTCCGATGCGGTGACGCGGAAAGGGGGGTGCGGTTGGTGACGCTGCTGATCTCCCCCCTTGCGGGGGAGATGTCCGGCAGGACAGAGGGGGGTGTGAAGGAACGCGGCCTTAGGCCATGTCTCGACACCGATTTCCTCGCGAACTCTCATCCGCGCAAATGTGTCACGATTCCAGATAAGTGTCCGCCCAGTTCGACACCGCCCAACGCGGGTTGTTGGCAATATTCCCAACGGTGTCGCGGGCGACGCTGATAAAACTCCATTCGGCGACGTTGATCAGCGGCAGGTCGGCGGCCACCTCCCTCTGGAACTCCTTGTAGAGATCGGTGCGGGTAGTGGTGTCGAGCGTCTCGGATGCCTTGGCGATGAGGGCATCGAGCGCGTCGTTCTTGTAGCCGCCCTGGTTGGAGAACGGCACGCCGTCGGGAATACCGCTCTGTACCAGGATGGTGGTGGAGATCGCCGGATCGCCGCGGAACACCGGCGGGCCGACGGCGAGGTCGAAGGCATGATCGGTATAGACGGCCTTGATGTGCGCGGCCGAGTCGTTGTTGACCAGCTCTGCGTCGATGCCGATGGCGGCGAGCGCCTGGCGCAGATAGTCGCCGAACTGCTTGGTCTCGTTGAAATAGGGCGCGGGCAAAAGCTTCAGCGAGAAGCGGTTGCCGTCGGCGCCTTTCTTGTAGCCGGCCTCGTCGAGCAGCGCGTTGGCCTTGGCGACGTCGAAGGCGTAGGTCGGCACGTCTGCGGTGTAGAACTGCGGATCGTTCTTCGGCACTGGACCGGTGGCGGTGGCAGCATAGCCGAGGAACACCGTCTTGACGACGAAATCCTTGTCGATGGCATGCGCGATCGCCTGCCGTACTTTCACGTCGGCCAATTCCTTGCGGCGATGGTTGATCTCGACGACGAGCTGATAGGTGAGCCCCTCATAGCCCTTGGAGATCACCTTCAGGCCCGGCACCTTGGAGATGCGGTCGAGATCGGCCAGCGGCACGGCGGAAAACGCTGCGAGCTGGATCTCTCCAGCCTCGAGCGCGCTCGCCGCGGATGTGCGATCCGGCAGCACCTGATAGATGATCTCGTCGAGATAGGGCTCATCCTTGCCCCAGTAATCGGTGTTCTTCGTCAACCGGTAGTACTGGCCGGCCTTGTACTCGCCGAACTTGAACGGCCCGGTGCCGATCGGCGCGTTGTTGGCCGGGTTGTCCTCGATCTTGCCGACCTCGTAGATGTGCTTCGGCACAACGCTGCTCAGCGCCGGCAGCGCGTTGCGGATCAGCTGGAACGGTGTCGGCTTGGCGAATTTGAACACGGCGGTGAGGTCGTCCGGCGTGTCGACGCTGGCCAGATCCTTGAACACGGTGCGGCCGAGGTTCTGCAGCGGCTTCCAGATCTGCAGCGCCGAGAACGCAACGTCGGCCGAGGTGAACGGCTTGCCGTCATGCCATTTGACGCCGTCGCGCAGTTTGAACGTCGCCGAGAGCCCGTCGGCAGACCCTTCCCAGCTCAGCGCCAGCCGCGGCGCGAGCCCGTCCTTGCCGTCGAATGAGGCTTCGGCCAGCGTTTCGACGATCTTGCTGGAGATGAAGAAGACGCCGTTGGAGGCGACGATCGCCGGGTTGAGGTTGCGCGGTTCGGAGTCGGCGGCAAGCACCAGCCGGCCACCCTTCTTCGGCGTCTGCGCCCAGCCTGATATCGGCATGGCAGTGGAGGCCAGCAGCATGGCCGAGCCGGCAAGCATGGTGCGTCTCGAAATCGTGAAACCTGACATGATCGAACTCCGTCCTCTCGGCGACCAAATCAGGTGCGCCAGTACCCCTCGCACGCTGACAAGCCCGCCAGCATCCGTGCGGTGGCGATTATGGGCCTTGCCGAGGGTTTCGCCAGAGACGGAATTGGCGCATCCTCGCTTGGCTTTGAAATTTTCATCCGCTGGACCAGTTTGGTGCAAGTGGCTCAATTCGCTCCATCTGGTAGGACCAGAACGATCTGATATGCGACCGATGATGGTATGGTGACATCGAACGGTGCTGTTTTTGCCATTTCTGGCTGGACCAGAGTGGGCAGAATGGTGCAGATTTGATCCGAGGCCAAGGGATCGGGAGCGGAACAGTCCGGCGATCCCGGGCAATTCAGGGAGAGAGAGATGAACATTGCTCCGGGCAAGAATGCCGTCGGCACTGTCCCGTTCGACCAGGCGCGGGTCGACCGGCTGATGGAGGAGGCCGGCATCGATGTGCTGCTCGCCACCTCCAAGCACAACACGCAGTATCTGCTGGGCGGCTACAAGTTCATCTTCTTCGCCGCCATGGATGCGATCGGCCACAGCCGCTACCTGCCGATCGTCGTGTACGAAAAGGGCGGGCCGGACCATGCCGCCTATATCGGCAACCGCATGGAGGGTGGCGAGCACCAGAACAACCCGTTCTGGACGCCGACATTGCACGCCGCCTGCTGGGGCACGCTCGATGCCGCCAACCTCGCTGTCGAACATCTGCAGAAGATCGGTAAGGCCGGCGCCCGCATCGGCATCGAGCCGGGCTTCCTGCCGTCGGACGCCTACACGCTGATCCGCAAGGCGCTGCCGGACGCCAAGCTGATCGATGCGACGGAGATGCTGGAGCGCATGCGCGCCATCAAGACCGATGCCGAGCTGGAAAAGCTGCGCACGGCCTCCGAACTGATCACCGATTCCATGCTGGCGACGATCGCGTGGGCGCGCGAAGGCACGACCAAGAGCGAGATGATCGAGCAGCTGCGGCGCGAGGAGACCAATCGCGGCGCGCATTTCGAATATTGCCTGCTGACACTGGGCTCCAGCCACAATCGCGCCGCCTCGCCGCAAGCGTGGAAGAAAGGCGAGGTGCTGTCGATCGATTCCGGCGGCAATTATTACGGCTATATTGGCGACCTCTGCCGGATGGGGATTCTCGGCGAACCAGATGCCGAGCTCGAGGATCTGCTGGCCGAGGTCGAGACTGTGCAGCAGGCAGCCTTTTCAAAGGTCAAGGCAGGCACGCTGGGCGGCGACATGATTTCGCATGCCGAGGGCGTGCTGAAGGGCTCCAAGGTTGCGGCCTACACGGATTTCTTCGCCCATGGCATGGGTCTGATCACGCATGAGGCGCCGTTCCTGATGACCAACCATCCGGTGACCTATGAAGGCACCTATGCGTCCAGGCCGCTGGAGAAGAACATGGTGCTGTCGGTCGAGACGACGATGCTCCACCCGACGCGCGGCTTCATCAAGCTGGAGGACACGCTGGCGGTCACCGACACTGGCTATGTCATGTTCGGCGACCGTGGCCGGGGTTGGAACAGGGGTGGCACCCTGTAGAGACGAAGGCTGGCGCCGCCCCGGACACGCTATTTGCCGCCCGGCGGGATCAGCCTGAAATCCGGCAGTTCCCGCAAAACCAATTCTGGGCCGGCCGGCGAATAGACGACGAAGAGCTGCATCGGTCCGTCGCCAGTATTGAGCGTCGAATGAAAGCGGCTTTCCGGTACATAGATGGTGCAGCCGGGGCCGACCTTCTCGACCACCGGATTGCCCTTCTCGTCCTCGACCATCTGCTCGCCATGGCCTGATATGACGAAGATGATTTCCTCGGCGCCCGGATGATTGTGGCGCGTGTGGCCCTTGCCGGGCGGCAGGTCGACGACGCCGCCGGAAAAGCGCGTCGCGCCATTGACCTCGGGCGCGACCGTCAGCGCCAGTCTGCCCCAGTCGAAGCCGAAGGCGCTGACGTCCTTCGGGTAGACAAACATCTTGCTCTTGTCGGTCATCTCATCACCCCTTCTTTTTTCTTCGTATTCTGGTCGCCGCCAAGCGTCACGGCCTTGAAATCCGCCGTCTGTCTTGCGATCGCGGCTTCCGCCGGCAGCCGTTCCATCGAGCTTGCGCCATAGAAACCGTGCAGGCCCTTGCAGCGGTCGAGGATGTAGCGGGCGTCGTCCGGCATCGAGATCGGGCCGCCATGGCAAAGCAGGATGACATCCTTGCGCACCGAACGCGCGGCGTTGGCGATGGCGTCGATCTCGAGCACGCAGTCGTCGAGAGACTTGGCCGATGTGGCGCCGATCGAGCCGCCTGTGGTCACGCCCATGTGGGCGACGACAATGTCGGCTCCGGCCTTTGTCATGGCGCGGGCCTCGTCCGGGTTGAAGACATAGGGTGTGGTCAAGAGGTCGAGCTTGCGCGCCTCGGCGATCATGTCGACCTCGAGCCCGAAGCCCATGCCGGTCTCCTCGAAGCTTTGCCGCATCTGGCCGTCGAACAGGCCGATGGTCGGAAAGTTCTGCACGCCGGAAAAGCCCATGGTCTTCAGCTCGGCCAAGAGCAGCGGCATGATGACGAAGGGATCGGTGCCGTTGACGCCGGCCAGTACCGGCGTCTTCTTGACCACAGGCAAAACCTCGTAGGCCATTTCCTTGACGATCTCATTGGCATTGCCATAGGCGAGCAGGCCAGCGGCCGAACCGCGGCCGGCCATCCGGTAGCGGCCGGAATTGTAGATGATGATGAGGTCGATGCCGCCAGCCTCCTCGGCCTTGGCCGACAGGCCGGTGCCGGCGCCGCCGCCGACGATCGGCACGCCCCTGTCGATCATTCCCCTGAATCTCTTCAATATGTCCTTGCGCGGTATGGCGGGCATGTCTTGGATCTCACTGTCTGGCGATGTCGAGAAAAGCCGCGACCGCGGCCTCGGCGAATTCCGGGTCGTTGATGTGGAGCGGAAGGCGCGTCACGCGCCGGGTGCCATTTGCCTTGATGGTGCGCTCGATGGCTTCGAACAGCACGGCGTCGGCTTCCGGATCAAAGAAGGCACCGCCTTTGATGTCGAGCGCCGAGACACCGTTTTCCGGAATGAGAAAATGTACCGGCCCCTCGCAGAGGGCGAGCCTGGCGCCGATCCATTCGCCGATCGCGCGGCATTCCTGCGCCGTGGTGCGCATCAGCGTGACGTTAGGATTGTGTTCGTAGAACAGCCGACCGCGATGGTGCTCCGGAATGGTCGAAGGCGCCCAGAAGTTGACCATGTCGAGCGCGCCGACCGAACCGACATAAGGCAGCCTGGTGCGGGCGATCGCTCCGAAACGATCCTCCGTCGCCGGTAAAACACCGCCGAACAAGAGATCGCAGACCTCGGTCGTGGTGATATCGATGACGCCGGACAGCAGGCCACTGTCGGCCAGCTTCTCCATGCTGCGGCCGCCAGTGCCGGTGGCGTGGAAGACCATGCAGTCATAGGCCGAACGGAGTTGGTCGGCGATCGCGGTTACGCAAGGCGTGGTGACGCCGAACATGGTGAGGCCGATCGACGGCTTGCCGTCGGGCGTTGGCGCCGGCGTTGCCGCCATGCCCGATATCGCCTGGGCGGCATTGTGCAGGATGACGCGGGACAGCCGGTTCAGTCCGGCCATGTCGGTCACCGCAGGCATCATGATGATGTCGGAAACGTCGACGTAAGGCGCGGTATCGCCGGAGGCGAGCGTCGAAACCATGATTTTGGGCAGGCCGAGCGGCAGTGCACGCATGCCCGACGTGATGATCGAGGTGCCGCCGCCACCGCCAATGCCGATCATGGCGGCGATATCGTTTCGCGATTGGGCAAAGCGGGCAAAGGCGATGCCCATCGCGGCGACCGCGGCGCCACGGTCATTGCCGCCGAGCACGGCGTCACGGCCGTCGGGATGATGGCCGGCAATTTCCTTTGCGGTGATGTCGACGGGAACTGTTGCTTCGCGTGTTCCGACATCGACGCGGGACACCGCGGCACCGGTGGCGGCGATCGCATCGGCCAGGAAGGCGAGTTCCTCACCTTTGGTGTCGGCGGTGCCCACCACATAGATGCGCTTCATCGCGTTTCCCCGCCGGCTGCTTGCCCGACCTTCCGGCAAGCGAAGGCCATTGCAAATTTTTGAGACGCGCGTATCGTATTGATATGGATGTCTCACGTCAACAATCCACAGCGATCGACAGCACTGAGCCGGGAAACGGCCAGGCGATAGAGCGCGGGCCGCGCGCGCGCACGAAACGACTGATGCTGGAGACGGCGACGAGGCTGATGCAGGCGGGCGTCACGCCCTCGGTCAGCGAAGTCGCCGAGGCGGCACAGGTTTCCCGTGCCACCGCCTACCGGTATTTCCCGAGCCAGGCGGCACTGGTGCAAGCGGTAGTCGACGAGGGGCTAGGGCCAATCCTCACCTGGCAATCGACCTCCGCGGATGCGGAGCGCCGGGTCGCCGATCTGTTCGACACGGCCATGCCGCGCATCGAGGCCTTCGAGGCGACGTTCAAGGCAGCACTGAAGCTGTCGCTCGATCAGTGGGCGAGGCGTCAGGCCGGCACGCTGGACGGTGAGCCGGCCTTCACGCGCGGCCACCGCATCGAGTTGCTGAAACAGGCGATCGCGCCGCTCAAGGGCCGTTTGCCGCCGCGCGAATTCAAGCGGCTGGCGCAGGCGCTGTCGCTGATCTTCGGCGTCGAGGTGCTGATCGTGCTCAAGGATATCTGGGGGTTGGACAGTCGCCGGACGATGTCGGTCGCGCAATGGGCGGCCGGCGCGCTGGTGCGTGCGGCGGTCGCGGAATCGATAGAAGAAGGAGACGGCAGCGAGCCGACGGCGGTTGTGGTATAGCGCCAATCTGGTTCGACCAGATTTGCATGCCGACTGCTAATATTAGTCGCAGTGCGGGGTAGTGAGCAAGAGTTGCGTGTATCACCGAGTAGGAAAATCTCGGGAAAACAGGCAGATAAAGCCGGAATCCGATAGCAATGGCCAAGTCAAGCTGCCAAGAAAGGGCTTGACGCGCATGCGGAATTGGTAATACCAGATCAGTAAAGAAAAGCGGATCGAAAGTGAGGGTTGCGATCCATTTTCCGGCAGGGCGAGGAGGCACGAAACCGGGAAGGTGCGATCATGGGAGGAACTACCAGGGCCGGCCCCGTTGCCGGCTCGCATGACAAGGTAGAGTGCGCACAAGGGAGGAAATCATTATGCGCAAGTTAGTGACCAGCGTACTTGCTGGTATCGGCTTAACGCTTGCCTGCGGAACGTCCGTTTACGCGCAGGAAAAATCACTCACCATCTTCTGGGCCGAATGGGATCCGGCCAATTACCTGCAGGAACTCGGCAACGAGTACGAGAAGGAAACCGGCGTCAAGATCACGGTGGAGACGACGCCGTGGTCCGACTTCCAGACCAAGGCCTTCACCGAGTTCAACGCCCATGGCGACGCCTATGATATGGTCGTCGGCGATTCGCAATGGCTCGGTGCCGGCTCGACCGGTGGCCACTATGTCGACTTGACCGACTTCTTCAACAAGCACAAAGTCGGCGAGGTGATGGCACCGGCGACGGTGAAGTACTACGCCGAATATCCGGGCGGAAGCGGCAAGTATTGGGCGATTCCGCTTGAAGGCGACGCCGTTGGCTGGTCCTATCGCAAGGACTGGTTCGAAGACCCCAAGGAGAAGGAGGCCTTCAAGGCCAAATACGGATACGATCTCGATGTGCCGAAGGACTTCAAGGCGTTGCGCGACATCGCCGAATTTTTCTACCGGCCGGATCAGAAGCGTTACGGCATCGCCATCTACACCGACAATTCCTATGACGCGATGGCGATGGGCTTCGAGAACGCGCTGTTCTCCTATGGCGGCGAACTGGGTGACTATTCGACCTACAAGGTCGACGGCTTCATCAACTCCGACAAGGCGGTCGCGGCGCTCGACGCCTACAAGGAGCTTTACAAGTTCACGCCTCCAGGCTGGGCCAAGTCGTTCTTCGTCGAAGACAACCAGGCGATCACCGAAAACCTGGCCGCGATGAGCATGAACTACTTCGCGTTCTTCCCCTCGCTGATCAACGAGGCGTCGAACCCGAACGCCAAGAACACCGGCTTCTTTGCCAATCCTCCCGGTCCGAACGGCGACCAGTTCGCCGCGCTTGGCGGGCAGGGCATCTCCATCGTTTCCTACTCGCAGAAGCAGGACGAGGCGATCAAGTTCCTGGAATGGTTCATCAAGGATGAAACCCAGAAGAAGTGGGCGGCACTTGGCGGCTATACCTGCAGTGCCGCCGTGCTCAAGTCACCTGAATTCCAGAACGCCACGCCGTATAACAAGGCCTTCTACGAGACCATGTTCAAGGTGAAGGATTTCTGGGCGGTGCCGGAATATGCAGAACTGCTGCAGCAGCTCAACCAGCGTGTCTATCCCTACATGATCGGCGGCGAAGGCACCGCCAAGGAAACGCTGGACGCCCTGGCGGCAGACTGGAACGCGACCTTCAAGAAGTACGGCCGCGGCCAGTAACAATCATGTCCTCACGGAGGGGGCATTGGTGCCTCCTCCGTTTCTTTTTCCGCAACGGGAGCAGGGTCTTGGCGACCACGATGATCACCACGCTGGACAGGTCTTCAAGGGCGGCCGCGCGCGGCCTCAGCGACATTTCGATCCGCAACCTCTTCATCATTCCGACGGTCCTGTTCCTGATCGTCTTCAACATCTTTCCGCTGATCTATTCGCTCGGCTACTCCTTCACCGACTTTCGCGCGTCGACCAACGCGCCGGCGAATTTCGTCGGGCTGCAAAACTATCGCGACCTGCTCAACGATCCTTATGTATGGTCCAACTTCGCCATTACCGCGAAGTACGTCATTGTCTCGGTCGCCGGACAGCTGCTTGTCGGCTTCGGCGTGGCGATGCTGCTCAATCGGGACATTCCGCTCAAGGGCCTCATCACCACGCTGCTGCTGCTGCCGATGATGCTCTCGATGGCGGTCGTCGGCCTCTTCTGGAAACTGCTCTATGACCCGTCATGGGGCGTCATCAACTATGCGCTCGGGTTTGGCAATTTCGAATGGTTGGCTGACCCCAAGATGGCACTCTACGCCGTTGCGTTGACCGACATATGGATGTGGTCGCCCTTCGTCATGCTGCTTTCTCTGGCCGGCCTCTCGGCGGTGCCGAAGCATCTCTACGAAGCCGCCGCGATCGATCGTGCCGGACCGTTCTATACTTTCTTCCGTATTACCTTACCGCTGGTCGCGCCGATCCTGATGATCGCGGTCATCTTCCGCACCATGGAAGCATTCAAGACCTTCGATCTCGCCTACATTCTGACCAGCCAGCCGACGGCCGAACTGATCTCGATCCGGCTCTACAAGATGGCATTCCAGGAATGGCAGACCGGGCGCTCCTGCGCGATGGCCTACATCGTGCTGATCATGGTGCTGGCGATCACCAACATCTACGTCAAATACCTCAATAAGGTGAAGGAGCGCTGAGATGGCCGCCGTCCGCACTTCTTCTGAAATCGGCTTCAACCGTGTCGCCATCGTCGCCGTCCTGTTGGTGACGATCATCTTCCTGGCGCCGATATACTGGATCGCCTCGACGGCGTTCAAGCCGCGCAGCCTGGCCACCACCATTCCACCGACGGTCGTGTTCCAACCGGAAATATCGCCTTTCGTGAAGTTGTTCACCAAGCGCTCGCAGTTGCGCAGCCCGCCGACGCCGGAAGAGTATGCGGCCGCCCCGTGGTGGGAGCGCGTCGTCTTCGACGGCGGCGAGAAGATCGTGCGCGACGGCAAGGGCCAGGTGCAGTGGTCGGGATATCCGAGCCGTTTCCTGAACTCGCTGATCATCGCCATCACCTCGACGGTGCTGGCGGTCGGCATGGGGACGTTTACCGCCTATGGCTTCTCGCGCTTCAAGGTAAAGGGCGAGGCGGACCTGCTCTTCTTCATCCTGTCGACGCGCATGCTGCCGCCGGTGGTGGTGGCGATTCCGATGTTCCTTATGTACCGGGCGGTCGGCCTCAACGATTCCCATGTCGGGCTGATCATCCTCTACACCGCCTTCAATCTGTCCTTCTCGGTGTGGCTGATGAAGGGCTTCATGGACGAGATTCCCAAAGAGTATGAAGAGGCGGCGCTCGTCGACGGCTACACTCGCTTGGAAGCCTTTTTCAAGATCGTGCTGCCCGAGGCCGCCACCGGAATCGCCGCCACCGCCGTGTTCTGCTTCATAACCGCGTGGAACGAATATGCCTTCGCGCTGATCATGACCAACCGACGCGCCCAGACCGCGCCGCCATTCATCCCGAGCCAGGTTGGTGCCGGCCTGCCGGACTGGACGGTGATCGCGGCCGGAACCTTCCTGTTTCTGCTGCCAGTCGCCATCTTCACCTTCCTGCTCCGCAACCATCTGCTGCGCGGCATGTCCTTCGGAGCGATCCGCAAATGAGCTTTCGCGCCATCAATCAAAAATATCTGGAACCCGGCAGCCAGGTGCTGATGGTGCTTGGCATCATCGCGCTCTGCCAACCCTGGAACATGCTGCTGCACAGCTATGGACTGACCATCATCCTGATCGGGCTGATCGGCTTCAACATCACGTCGAAGATCGCGCCGGAAGAGAAGGCCGGCACCGGACAGATGCGAAATCCGGGAGCACAGCATTGACCCAGATCGAGCTTCGCGGCGTACAGAAATTCTTTGGTGCCGTCCAGGTCATCAAGGACCTCAACCTGAAGATCAACGACAACGAGTTCATCGTTCTGCTCGGGCAATCGGGCTGCGGCAAGACGACAACGCTACGCGCCGTCGCCGGGCTGGAAACGATCGACGAGGGCGACATCCTCATCGACGGCAAACCGATCCAGCATCTGAAGGCCGCCGACCGCGACATCGCCATGGTCTTCCAGTCGTTCTCGCTCTACCCGCATATGAGCGTCTACGAGAATATCGCCTTTCCTTTGCGCGCCACGCGCAAGAGCAAGGCTGAGATCGACTCGGAAGTGCGCTCGGTCGCCAAGACGCTGCAGATCCTGGACCTGCTCGACAAGAAGCCGTCAGCGCTTTCAGGGGGCGACATGCAGCGCGTGGCCATCGGCCGGGCGCTGGTGCGGCGGCCGAAGGCGATGCTGATGGACGAACCGATCGGGGCGCTCGACGCCAAGCTGCGCGAAGAAATGCGGGCCGAGATCAAGCGCCTGCACATCAAGCAGGGCTCTACCACCATCTATGTCACGCACGACCAGATCGAAGCGATGAGCCTCGCCGACCGCATCGTGATCATGCATGAAGGCGTGCTGCAGCAGGTCGGCTCGCCGGACGAGGTCTATTCGCGCCCGGCAAACCTGTTCGTGGCGCAATTCGTCGGCAGTCCGGTGATGAATGTCGCCGATGCGGCGGTGGCTGAGACGGCATCCTCGGTCTCGGTGACGGTCGGTGGGGCTGCCGCCGGCTTCGAGTTCCCGCGAGCGCTGCTGTCGAAGCTCAATGGCCATGCTGGCGGCCAGTTGGCGCTCGGCATCCGGCCGGAAGGCGTCCTCATCCGCCACGATGCCGCCGAGGGGTTCCTGCTGGTCGAGACGCAGATTGTCGAGCCGCTCGGCTCCTTTGACATTGTCGACCTCAAGGTCGGCTCCAAGATGCTGCGCGCGCGCACCAAGAGCGGGTTCGTCAGCGGTCCCGGCGAGAAGGTGTTCGCCAGGATCGATCCGGCCCAGGCGCATTTCTTCGACACGGCAAGCGGCAAGTCGCTGGAAGTGAGATTGTGATGGCCCATATCCAGCTGAAAAACATCTCGAAGACCTTCGGCAACCACACCGCCTTGACGGGGCTCGATCTCGACATCGCCGATGGCGAGTTCTTCGTGCTGCTGGGCGAAACGGGTGCTGGCAAGACGACGACGCTGCGGCTGATCGCCGGGCTGGAAAAGCCGAGCGAAGGTCAGGTCTTCATCGACGGTGTCGACGTCGCCGACTGGGGTGCGGCTGAGCGCGACGTGGCGCTGGTGCTCCAGCAATATTCGCTCTATCCCCGCTATACGGTGCGCGAGAATCTCGAGTTCCCGCTGAGGCCGAAGATCCGCCGGCTGCCTGACGCCGAGATCAAGGATCGCGTCGACCGTGCCGCCAGAACTCTGCGGATCGAGCATCTGCTCGACCGCAAGACCGACAAGCTGTCAGGCGGTGAGATGCAGCGCGTATCGATCGGCCGCGCCATCGTGCGCAAGCCGCGCGTGTTCCTGATGGACGAGCCGCTGTCGGCGCTTGACGCCAAGCTGCGCGAGGCGCTGCGCACGGAACTGAAGAACCTGCAGATGCAGCTCGGCGCCACCTTCCTGTTCGTCACCCATGACCAGATCGAGGCGATGTCGATGGGCGACAAGGTCGGCGTGCTCAATCATGGCCGCATCGTGCAGACGGGTACGCCGCACGAGATCTACAACAATCCGCGCGATACCTATGTGGCGAGCTTCGTCGGCTCGCCGCCGATGAACCTCATCGACGGCAAGCTTGTGAACGGCCGTGCGGTGATGGCGCCGCTGAATTTCGAACTGCCTTTTTCGGGGGCTAAGACGAGTGCGGCGATCGACGGTCGCCCGCTCGTCTTCGGTGTTCGTCCCGAGGACGTCTATCTCGAGAGCGGCGCACCGGTAGAAGCACGCATCCATGATGTCGAGAACCATGGTGTCGAAAAGATCCTGACTCTGCGAGTCGGCGACGCCACCCTGCGCGCCACCGTGCCGGCCAGGACCGAAGTCGCGATCGAACAGTCCGTGCGCTTTGCCTGGAACCCGGACAAGGTGGTGCTGTTCGACAAGGGCAGCGGCGTCAGCTTGCGGCACGTTGTGTGAACTCCAGCTGAAGCGGGCGTGGAGGTCGGCTCAGCCGGCCTAGCGGATAGCAGCCTGTTCCTCGGCGCGAAGGTGGCTGGGCGCCGAGCCGATGACGCGTTTGAAGGCGCGGCTGAATGCGGCATCCGATTCGTAACCGAGACGCGCCGCAACGACGGATATTTTCATCCGGTCGCGGATCAGCCACTGTCTTGCCTGATGCATCCTGACCTGGGTGACATATTTTGCCGGCGTTTCTCCGACGATGGTGGCGAAGCGCTCGGCAAATCCCGATCGCGAGGCGCCCATCATCCGGGCCAGGGACTCAACTGTCCAGTCGTGGTTCGGCTCGAGATGGATGGCGGCCAGCACGCGGCCGATTTCGCGGTCCCTGACCGCGGCGATCCAGCCGGACGAATCGCCGCAGCCGCGTTCGACCCATGAGCGGATGACGGTGGCGGCAAGCACGTCGGCCAGCCGCGCCAGGATGCCGCCGGAGCCGACGCGCTCCATCGTCACTTCGCGCGCCATCGACTCCAGGAGATGCGGAATGCCAGGCTCGTAGGCTCCCAGCTCATGTGTGCGCATGACATCCGGCATCATGCCGAGCAGGGGATGCAGCCCGTCAAGATTGAAGTACATGCTGGCGCAAAACAGCAGGGTTCCCGGCCGGCAACATTCCGACATGCCTTCGTTCGACATGCAGTAGACGTCCTTGCAGACCTCCTCGACTTCGTAGCCGTGGATCGGCCGGGCCTGGGCGCTGGGCTCACTGGCCAGCACGTGCGCCGCACCGCGCGGCAGCAGCATAGCGTCGCCTGCATTGAGCTCCACCCATTCACCGGACGGCTGCTTCAGCCAGCAACCTTTGCGGCCGATGAAATGAAACCGCGCCGCCGGCTGGGCTGGGAACTGGATGCCCCAAGGCTCCTTCAGTTCGAAGCGGCCGTACTCGACGCCATCGAGCCGCAAGCCGCGGCGCCTTCGCCTATTGCGGCGCGGCGACCCTGCTGGCGGCCGTCGTGGTGTTCCTGCGCGGCCCGAAGCGCGCCGAGTAGCTTCCTATTGGCAGGACTAAGCTTCCCCCGACGCTGCGCACCGGCCCGACAACCCCCACGGTTTTCGGGCCGCTGCCGTAGTGATGGCAGCGACAAAGCTGCCCTCGACATAAGCCGCCACCAGGCCGCTCAGACGGCGCGCCCGTCGAAGTCGAATATCGGCAGGGTTGAGGGATCGAGATTCGCGACGCAGTTGATGTTGACGTAGGCACTCCGGTCACCGCCGTCGCGGACGTCCTCTGCAAAGGGGTGGATGCCGCAAGTGCGACAGAAGCGGTGCGCGATGGCATGGTTGCCGAATGTGTAGATGCCGAGGTCATCGCCCCAGGCCAGGACCTGCAGAGTTTCGTGCGGGATAGCGCACAATAGGGCGCCTTTGCGCGCGCATATCGAGCAATTGCACCGCACGGCCCCGGTCAGTTTGGCCTTGAACTCGAAGGCGACCTTGCCGCAGTGGCAGCTACCTTTGTAGAGCATCGGATTTTCCTCGTATTCGACAGGGTGCAAAACCGCCTGCGCCGGGTTAAGTCTCGGCAAGTCATGCCGCTGCACTGAGGACGTTCAAGGCGTCTGGAGTCCGACACCGAAATGCAATCAGTCCGGGATCATCTGGAAATCATCCTCGCGCGCCTTGCCGCCCGTGCCGGTGAAGAGCGCGTGTTCACCAAGGTTTATGCCGAGCCCGCACGAGCGGCGGCTGACGCCAGCGATGCCCGCAGGCGGGCCGGGGTGAAGCTCGGACCGCTCGACGGCACCATTGTCTCGATCAAGGATCTGTTCGATGTCGCCGGCGAAGCGACCACGGCCGGTTCGCTGATGCGCAAGACCGCCGCGCCTGCACTGCTCGATGCCGCGATTGTGAGCCGACTGCGGCAGGCCGGCGCTGTCATAATCGGCAAGACCAACATGACCGAATTCGCGTTCACCGCGATCGGTGACAACCAGCATTTTGGCACGCCCGGCAATGCGGTCGACGCCAGCCGCATACCCGGCGGGTCCTCCTCGGGCGCCGGCGTTTCCGTCGGTGAGGCGACGAGCGAGATATCGATCGGTTCCGACACCGGTGGTTCGGTACGCATTCCGGCATCGCTCAATGGCGTGGTCGGCTTCAAGCCGACGGCGCGGCGTGTGCCGCTGACCGGCGCCTTCCCGTTGTCCGCCACGTTGGATTCGATCGGGCCGCTTGCCAGAACCGTCGCTCAGTGTGCCGCTGCCGACGCCGTGATGGCCGGCGAGATACCGACCGCGCTGGCGCAGATTGCTCTTAGGGGGCTTCGTATTGGCATCCCGCGCGGCATTCTTTTCGAAGGGACGGAAGGCGAGGTGACGATCGCGTTCGACCACTGCGTTGGCAAGATCGAGCAGGCAGGCACGCAGGTCGCAGACCTGCCGATCGACGATCTGCTTGGAGAGATGCGCGCGGCCACCAAGCGCGGTTCGATCGCGGCGATGGAGGGTGCCGAAGTGCATGCCGACTGGCTGGCGACGGGAGCCTCGGTGCCTGTCGACCCGCACGTCAGCGGGCCTCTGTCACGGGCAGCAATGCTGCCGACGCCTGTCTATATCAGGGCGATACACCGTCGTGCAGCTCTCGCCGCCGCCATGGATGAGCGGCTGGCATCGGCCGATGTGCTGGTCTTGCCGACCACACCTGTGATGGCGCCGACCATCGCTTCGATGGCCGGAGATGCCGAACTGCGCGACCGCATCGAAGGCCTGCTGCTGCGCAACACGCAGGTCGCCAACCAATTCGATCTATGTGCAATCTCGCTGCCGATGTCAGGCATGGCGCTGCCTGCCGGATTGATGCTGGTGGCGCGCAATGGGCAGGACCGGCGTCTGTTGCGGATTGCTGCTGAAATTGAGTCGCTGCTTGGCACGTGACCGCGAACTGGGCCGACCATCAGTGTGACGAACAGTGCTTGCGTTCACTGTCCTTGGCGGTCCGCACGATGCGGGTCGCGACCAGCCAGGGGAGGGTGTATTCCTTGCCGGTGATGGTCTGGGTGCGTTGCTCGATCGATCCTCTGACGACGATCTTTCCGGCATAAAGCGCGTCGGAGAGATCCGTTATCGCCTTGTCGGCCTGCGGCAATCCGCTGGGGTCGATCGACACGCCCTTGACGATCGTGCCGGTGCCAAGGTCGAGCGCGCTGTTCGACGGGCAGGGCGCCTTGAAGCAGCGCAGCCCGTTATCGCAATAGACGTAGCTGCTCTGAGCCTCCGCGAATGACGGCAAGGCGCAGAGCGAAGACGCGGCAACAGTCAGGCATTTAAGGCGAAGACCGAACATGGTTTTCAACGTCGCGGAGAATTGGGGCGAAACCGCGATGCTTTAGCTGTCGGCCGGAAACCGCCGCCGGTAGTGATCGACCACCTCGGGATTGCGCAGGTTAATCGGCAATTTGCCCGCCAGCACCAGCAAGGCTTCGCCCGCCGCGCCAACGCCCATCCGCATCATCGACTCCTCGGTGATGCCAGCCATATGCGGAGTGATGATGACATTGTCGAAGCCGAAATAAGGATGATTTGACGGCAGCGGCTGCGTCGAAAACACGTCGAGCGCAGCACCGCCGATGCAGCGCTTCTGCAAGGCTTCGATCAGCGCGTCGTCGTCGATGACCGGTCCGCGCGACACGTTGATCAGCAGCGCATGCGGTTTCATGCGGGCAATCCGCTCGCTGTTGATCAGGCCGCGCGTCTCCGGTGTCAGCGGGCAGCACAGAACGATGATGTCGCTTTGCTCGACCAGGGCGTCGATCGACAGGAAGCCGACTTTCTCCGGCGCCGGCTGCATGCTGCGCGTCGTTGCCACCACCTTCAGGTCGAAGCCGTGCGCGGCGATATGGCCGACAGCCTGGCCAACGGCACCAAGGCCGACGATGCCGATCGTCTTGCCGGCGAGTTCGCCGTTGGAATTGGCGTGCTCGCGGCCGGCGAGCCAGCCTTTTGTCCGCAGGTCGCGGTCGACGACGCGGAAGTTGCGTAGCAAGGCAAGGGCCGCGAACATGACGTGTTCCGCCACCGAGCGCGCGTTGACCGCCGGCACGTTCGCCACCAGCACGCCGGCGGCGGTTGCAGCTTCCATCGGGATCATGTCGAGCCCGGCGCCATGGCGGATCGCCGCTCGCAGCTTCCAGGCGCCCTCGAACAGCGCCGGCGGCAGCGGCGCGCGGACGATGACGATGTCGGCATTCCTCGCCTCGGCGGCCAGCGTGGCTGGATCGATGGCAGAAGCGACGACGAGTTCGCCGGCGCCGGCCAGCATGGCCGAGGCGCGCTGATGTAGCGGGTGTGTCGTGAGGATGCGGGCCATGTCGATCAGGCTTTTTCGAGCGCCGGGCTTTGCGGTTCCTCGCCATGGCCCTCGATCAGGCCCTTCCAATAGCTCTCGGCGCCCTGCAGATGGGCGCTCATCAGCGCCTGGGCGAGATTGCCGTCGCGGCGCAGCAGCGCCTCATAGATCTGGATGTGCTCGGCATGCGAGCGCACGCTGCGCTCCAGGTCGTTGAAATAGATTGGCAGGCGCTGTTCGCCCATCATGTAATAGACGCTGCAGACATTGTGGAAGACGCTGTTCTTGGTGGCGCGCACGATCTCGAGGTGGAATTCGCGGTCCTCCTTGGCGAGGCCTTCGCCGGCCGCGATGCGCTTTTCCGAGGCTTTCAGGATTTCGCGCAGTCGCTCGAAATTCTCCTCGGTGGCGCGCGAACAGGCAAGCTCGGCTGCCTTGATCTCGTGGATCTTGCGCAGTTCGACCGTCTCGTAGATCTGGATCGGGTCGAGCGGCAGGCCCGCGCGGGCAAAAAGCGCCATGGCTTCGACGCTGGCCTGCTTGGTGTCGATATAAATGCCGGACTTGGCGCGGCGCTCGACGATGCGCATGGCTTCGAGGATGGCGAGCGCCTCGCGGATCTGGCCGCGGCTGACGCCGAAATGCTCCGCCAGTTCGCGTTCGGACGGTGTTCGGCCGGTCTCCTTGTCCGAATGGGAGAACAGATAGGCGGCGAGTTCCGCGAGAAGGTTTTTTTCTTTCATCGTCAATCGCGTTGCGCGTGCGCCTCCAGGAATCGCTCCGAAATCGTGAATCCCAGACCCGGCTTTTCGGGGATCGCTATCATACCGTCCTTGGCTTCGACAGTCTCCTCGATCAGATCGTGGATCATCGGGTTGGCGCCGAGCGAATATTCGACAGTGAAACTCGACGGCGAGGCAGCGCAGACATGCAGCCCGGCGAAGAAGCAGGGCGCGCCTGCCCACAGATGGGGCGCAAAGCGCAGGTTGAAGGCACTGGCGATGGTGCCGATCTTCATCGCCTCGCTGATGCCGCCGCAGAATGCAGGGTCGGGCTGGAAGATGTCGGCGGCCTTGAGCATGGCGAGGTCGCGGAAAGCATAGCGGGTGGCTTCGCTTTCGCCGGTTGCGATCGGAACGGCGCCCGATGCCCGCACTTCGGCCATGCCGGGCTTGTCATCGGCAATGACGGGCTCCTCGAACCAGGCGAGGTCGAGGTCGTTGACGAGGTGGATGAAGCGCTTGGCTTCGGCCACCGTGTAGGTGCCATGCGCGTCGACCATCAACTCGATATCGGGGCCGAGCGCCTGCCGTGCGGCATGGACACGGGCGGCAGACACGTGTGCTGCGCCGTCCATGGCACCAACCCGCATCTTCAGCGCCTTGAAACCGCCTCTGGCGATATAGGATTTCAACTGCTCGCCGATAGCGTCGGTGGCCGCCCAGCCGCCTGACGCGTAGGCCGGCATGCGGTCGAGCTTGCGGCCACCCAGCAGCCGCCAAACTGGAACCCCGAGCGATTTGCCCAGGATGTCCCACAGCGCGATGTCGACGGCACTGATGGCGGCGATGCTCATGCCGCGCCGCGCCAGTTGCGGCATGGCGTGGCCGGCTCGCGCGGCGCTGTCGTGACGCACGCCATTGTAGAGCATCTCCCAGATGACGCCGATGTCGGCCGGATCGCGGCCGATCAATTGCGGCCCGACCTCATGGTTCAGTATGTGGACCAGGGCGCCATAGCTGCCGGCGCTGCCGGCGGCGTTCTTGCCTTCACCCCAGCCGACCACCCCGTCATCAGTCTCGATGCGCAGGATGGCGGCGTCGAAGGTCGTCACCTGGCCGAAATCGCTGCGGTGTTGCCGAGCGGCTTCGATCGGGATGCGGACCCACCAGGCTTGGACGATCTTGATGCGCATATTCTTCCCCAGCCCTGCCGCCGGTCAGGGCGAAAGAGCAATTTTCCCAGAGGCAGTCCGCTACTTGATCAGCGGCAGCAACGTTTCGGCGGTGATGCGCATCTGGTCGGTGTAGAACTTTTCCGTCAGCACGCTGGAGCCGTGGTCCTGGATGAACTTCAGCTGCTCGGGCGAGATATCGACCGGGTGGCGCTCGACCATGTCGGGATAAGGTGCGGCCGGCGTCCGGTCGACGGGCGCAACGAACTCGTTGGTCAGCGCGCCGTCGTAACCGATCTCCCTCAGCGTGGCGACGATCTTCGGCCAGTCGATCTGGCCAAGGCCGGCGGCAAAGCGGTTGTTGTCGGCGACATGGAAGTCGAACAGGCGCTTGCCGACCTGGCGGATCGCGTCGTGAACGTTAAACTCCTCCATATGGATGTGGTAGGCGTCGAGGCAGACGCCGCATTCGGGGCTGACCTCGTCGGCCAGCGCGAGCGCCTGGGCGCCGCGATTGAACAGATAGGTTTCGAAGCGGTTGAGGGGTTCGACCGCAATCTTGACCCCGACCTTCTTGGCGTGGGTGAAGCATTCACGGGTGGCGTCGACAACCCACTTCCATTCCTCTTCCTCTGTGCCGTCAGGCACGACCTTGCCGACTGTCGCCGGAACCAGCGTGATGATCTCGCCGTCGAGTTCGCTGACCATCGTCAGCACGTCCTTGACATACTGGACGGAGCGCTCGCGCTGGCCCTGGTTCCTGGCGGCGAGATTGCGCTCGCCCAACATCAAGGTCACCGCACCCCAGCAGCGGATGCCATGCTCCTTCAGCAGTGCCCGGGTCTCCTCTGTCTTGTACTGCTCCGGCTCGCCGGAAATCTCGATCGACTCATAGCCGAATTTCTTGATGCGCTTGAGCGTCGTCTCCAATGGTTCCGCGCGCATCCAGTTGTGCGTCGAAAGGTGCATAGTCTGTCCTTCCCAAAAAATCGCCTGCAACATGCATCGCTAAAGGCGACGCAAGGGTTCCTCCCAGGCCATCCCCAGCAATTTCCTACAAACTGGTTCGACCAATTGGGCCTAAAACGAGGTCTACAGCAATTTCTTCTGGACGGCAAGAAGTGTGGTAGTGCTACCTCAGGTCCAGATTATTTCATTGATTACATTGATGTATATGCTGCCGCTTTCAACACCCGGAGGGGCTCCAAGGCGCATCGCGAGGCTTGACCAAATTCCCGCTTTTGGTAATACCAGAATTGTGGCGTACACAATGCGCCGATGTGTAGAGACCAAAGTGGCTGGCCCTGCTTCCAATCGGCGCTATGCTCGGTCGCGAGACAAATGAGGAGAATGCCGATGCCGACGACAATGAAGGGCCCGGGACTGTTTCTGGCGCAGTTCGCGGGCGATGCCGCGCCATTCAATTCACTGGCATCGATCACCAAATGGGCGGCCGGTCTCGGCTACAAGGGCGTACAGATCCCGACCTGGGACGCGCGGCTGTTCGATCTCGAGAAGGCGGCCTCTTCCAAGACCTATTGCGACGAAGTCAAGGGCATCTGCGTGGACGCCGGCGTCGAGATCACCGAACTGTCGACGCATCTGCAGGGGCAATTGGTGGCGGTGCATCCGGCCTATGATGCGCAGTTCGACGGTTTTGCACCGGCTTCGGTGCACAACAATCCGAAAGCGCGGCAGGAATGGGCGGTCGAACAGATGAAGTTCGGCGCCAAGGCCTCGAAGAACCTCGCCCTCAAGGCCTCGGTGAGCTTCTCCGGAGCGTTGGCCTTTCCCTACCTCTACCCCTGGCCGCAGCGTCCGGCCGGGCTGATCGAGGAAGCCTTCGCCGAACTCGGCAAGCGCTGGAAGCCGATCCTCGATGTCTATGAAGACAATGGCGTCGATGTCGGCTACGAAATCCATCCCGGCGAGGATGTCTTCGACGGGGCGACCTTCGAGATGTTCCTCGACGCGGTCGGCGGCCACAAACGCTGCAATATCAATTACGATCCGTCGCACTTCCTGCTGCAGCAACTCGACTATCTCGAATTCATCGACATCTATCACGAGCGCATCAAGGCGTTCCACGTCAAGGACGCCGAGTTCAATCCGACCGGCCGGCAAGGCGTTTATTCCGGCTATCAGAGTTGGACCAACCGAGCCGGCCGCTTCCGTTCGCTGGGTGATGGACAGGTGGATTTCGGCGGCATCTTTTCCAAGCTGACGCAGTACAATTATGATTCCTGGGCGGTGCTCGAGTGGGAGTGCTGTCTGAAGCATCCGGAAGACGGCGCGGCCGAGGGTGCGCCCTTCATCCAGCATCACATCATCCGGGTGACGGAAAAGGCATTCGACGATTTCGCCGGTAGCGCTACGGACAAGAAAGTGCTGCGCGGCATGATGGGAATTTAACGCTAATTTCCTCCCCCTTGAGGGGAGGGTGGCCCGAAGGGCCGGGTGGGGTCGGTCCATGCCGCGCTCTACGCCCGGCAAACCCCACCCGATCCGCTACGCGGATCGACCTCCCCTCAAGGGGAGGTGAGCAACAGCCAAGGAGAAAGACATGGTCGGCGCATCGAAGTCGGAAGCGGGAGGCGGCCCGATCCGCTATGGCATGGTCGGTGGCGGGCAAGGCGCCTTCATTGGCGCGGTGCACCGGATCGCGGCGCGCCTGGACAATGATTTCGTGCTGGTCGCCGGCGCTTTGTCATCCGACCCGGCGCGTGCAAAAGCCTCGGCCGCTGAACTCGGGCTCGACCCCGATCGCAGCTATGCGTCCTATGCCGAGATGGCCAAAGCCGAAGCCAAGCGGTCCGACGGCATCGAGGCGGTGGCCATCGTCACCCCGAACAATGTGCATGTGCCGGCGGCCAAGGTCTTCCTTGAGGCCGGTATCCACGTCATCTGCGATAAACCGCTGGCAACGACGCTGGCCGAAGCCAAGAAGCTGGCGGCGATAGTCGAGAAGACCGGCAAGGTGTTCGTGCTCACCCATAACTATACCGCCTATCCGATGATCCGGCAGGCGCGCGAGATGGTGGCCAAGGGCGTGCTCGGCGACATTCGCATCGTGCAGTCCGAATATCCGCAGGACTGGCTGACCGAGGACTTGGCCGCCACTGGCCAGAAGCAGGCGTCGTGGCGCGGCGACCCGAAACAGGCAGGTGCCGGCGGTGCGCTGGGCGACATCGGCACGCATGCCTACAATCTCGCCCGCTTCGTTTCCGGGCTGGAGCTGGATTCCCTTTCAGCCGATCTCGATGCCTTCGTGCCGGGACGGCTGCTCGACGACAACGTCAACGTCATGCTGCGCTTCAAGCCCGCGGGCAAGACGCATCCGGCCAAGGGTATGATCTGGGCAAGCCAGGTGGCGCCGGGCCATGAGAACGGGCTGAAGCTGCGCATCTATGGCTCCAAGGGCGGGCTGGAATGGGTGCAGGCCGACCCGAACTATCTCTGGTACACGCCGTTCGGCCAGCCCAAGCAGCTGCTCACCCGCAATGGCGCCGGCTCGTTGCCGGTGGCGGGCCGGGTCAGCCGCGTGCCGTCAGGCCATCCCGAGGGCTATCTCGAAGGTTTCGCCAACATCTACCAGGAGGCCGCACGCGCCATCCGCGCCGCCCGCAAGAAAGGCGGCAAGCCGGCAAAGGACGTCGTCTTCCCGACCATTCACGACGGTGTCGAAGGCATGGCTTTCATCGAGGCCTGTGTGAAGTCGTCGAAGAAGAATGGGGCGTGGACGAAACTCTAAATAAAAATCAGGGGGATCCAAGGGGAGGGGGCGTCGATGAAAATCGGCATGTGCATGTTCTTGTGGACGACGGCTGTGTCGAAGAAACACGAGCCGTTGCTCAGGGATATCAAGGCAACCGGCTTCGATGGCGTCGAGATACCGATCTTCGCCGGCACGCCCGACGACTACAAAAAACTCGGCGATCTGCTCGACCGCATCGGACTGGAGCGGACCGCGGTTTCAGCGATGGGCGATCCGGCGATGAATTTGATCGCGGCCGATGCGGCAACGCGCAAGGCCGGTGTCGATTATATGAAATGGGCGATCGACTGCGCCGATGCGCTTGGCGCGAATACGCTAAGCGGCCCGCTGCATTCGACGCTCGGCGCCTTTTCCGGCTCAGGGCCGACGGCCGCAGAGAAGAAGCGCTCCGTCGCCTCGCAGCGCGCTATCGGCGACCATGCCGGCAAGAAGAGAGTCACCATCGGACTCGAGGCGCTGAACCGCTTCGAATGCTATCTCCTCAACACGATGGCTGACCTGTCGGAGCATATCGACGCCATCGACCGGCCGCATATCAAGGCGATGTACGACACCTTCCACGCCAATATCGAGGAGGCCGATCCGATCGGCGCCTATACAAAACACCGCCGGAATGTCGTGCACATCCACATTTCCGAGAACGACCGCGGCGTGCCAGGGCGCGGCCATATTCCCTGGAAGGAAACTTTTTCCGCCATCCGCAAGAGCGGCTATGACGACTGGCTGACGATCGAGGCGTTCGGGCGTTCGCTGAAGGACCTGGCGGCAGCAACCAAGGTGTGGCGCGATTTTTCCGAAACGCCGGAAGCGGTCTATCGCGATGGGTACAAGCATATCAGGAACGGGTGGAAGAGGGCGGTTTAGGCGCCCTGATCGGGCGATAGTCACGCGAAGAAGACCTGCTTCGGCGACCCTAGGCGCGAGGCGAGACGATGATTGCGCCGAGTCCATTCGATTTGCGTTCGCGGCGGTTGCCACGTGGTTCCCCCACTCCGTCTCGGCTTCGCCGAGCCACCTCTCCCCCCTCCGGAGGGAGAGGAAAGAAAGAAAGCATGGTGGCGCGGGGAAAAGAAGAATGCCTCGGCCTTGGAGGACGGGTGCCGACTCGGATAGCCTTGCGCCCTTCCTCTACCCCGTCGATCGGGGGAGAGGTGTCGAGCGCAGCTCGAGGGAGTGGGGGTCGACCCTTTGGCGCCGGGCGAGACGATGCTTGCGCTTCTGCGTCACAAGACTACCCCTGCTCGGCCTGAAGCCTGTTGTAGTCGTGGATGGTTTGGCTCAGCCGGCGGCGCAGGAAGTTGGATATGTTGTCGAAGATGAAGACGACGAGCAGGATCAGCAGCACCATGTAGAAGACGTTGGCCCAGTTGGAGTTGGTGCGCATCGCTTCCCACAGTTTCAGGCCGATGCCACCGGCACCGACGGCCCCGATGATCGTGGCGCCGCGGGTGTTGGATTCCCACTGGTAGAGCGTCTGGCTGATGAACACCGGAACCACTTCCGGCAGCACGCCGTAGCGCTGCACCAGAAGGCCATTGGCGCCGGTCGAGACGACGCCCTCGCGCGGTTTGTCGTCGATGTTCTCCAGCGCCTCGGAATAGGTTTTGCCGAGCGTGCCGATTTCGGTGAAGAAGATCGCCGCGCTGCCCGCCAGCGGTCCCGGCCCGAAGGCGCGGGTGAAGAACAGCGCCCAGATCAGCATGTCGATGGAGCGCATGAAGTCGAAGAAGCGCTTGAGCACCTGGTTGACCAGCCGGCTGGGCGTGATGTTGCGGGCGGCGAAGAAGGCCAGCGGAAAGGCGACGATGCCGCCAAGCAGGGTGCCGAGAAAAGCCATGACGATGGTCTGTAAGAGTTTCGTCCAGACGTCGCCATGCTGCCACTGGGCGTTGTTCCAGATGTTGTCGCCGGCCAGCGCTAGGTTGGACGTGCCCGGCTTGAGTTCCGGCCCTGAGACGATCAGCGAGGCGACTTCGCCTGCCGATTTGCCGAAGAACGGCGAGCGCGTATCGAAGACGAAGTTTGCCCAACCTAGAAAACGCTTGCGTATCCTGACGCGATCAGCAGCGACGCGGGCCTCGCCGGCAAAGCCCATGTCGGCGACGACCTCATCCTCATGCGCGGTGATCCAGCCGGGAACCGATCCGGAGATCAGCGGCTTGCCGCTGCCTAGCGCGACAAGCACGGTTTCGCCGTTGGCAATGATCGTCGCTTGCGTCTTGGTGAAGGTGATCGATTTGGCGGCGCCGTCGATCAGGATCGTCACCGAACCATCGGCATTGGTCTTGACCCAGTCCGGATTGGGATTCGGGCCGAGCACCGAGAAGCGTGGGTATTTGGCGGTGATCTGCGGCTCATCGAGGCGGAAGATCGGCTGCACGTCGTAGCTGATCCACTGGGTCAGGAACAGCGGCAGGCGCTCCCAATGCGATTCCCGCATCACTTGCGGCAGGTTGAAGAACCACAGTGCGTAGAGGAGGTAGAAAAAGATGCCACCAAGCAACAGCAGCGGCCCGAAGCGTTTTTGGAACGGCCGCTTGAACACCTGCGGAAAGCGTTCCTCGATCGACTGGATTTCATCGGCGGTCATCGTCGTCATTCACGGGCTCATAGCAAAAGCCTGCTCGCCGACCAGCTTGCGGCGCAGCCAGGCGGAGAACTGGTCGACGATGAAGATCGTCGTGAACAGGAGCAGCACCAGGGCTATCGTCTTGGCGCCGAAGCCGCGCGATATCGACAGCTTCAGTTCCTCGCCGATGCCGCCGCCGCCGACGGCGCCCATGATGGTGGAAATGCGGACGTTTATTTCAACACGCAGCAGCGTGTAGGACATGAAGTTGGGCAGCACCTGCGGCAGGCCGGCAAAGCGCACCCGCTCGAACCAATTGGCGCCGACGGCTCGCAGGCCTTCCTCGGCGCGCATGTCGATGTTCTCGTTTATCTCGTAGAACAGCTTGCCCAGCGCGCCGATCGAATGCAGGCCGATGGCGATGATGGCGGCGATCGGTCCGATCGAGACGATGGCCGCGAACAGGCCGGCGATGACGATTTCGGGAAAGGCGCGCAGCAATTCCATGAAGCGCTTGACGATCAGCCGCAGCACCGGATGCGGCGTCAGGTTGCGCGCCGCGATGAAGGAAAACGGCACGGCAAAGACGAAGCCGATGAACGTCGAGACCAACGCCACGTTGAGCGTGGTCAGCATCAGCTCGAAAT
This sequence comes from Mesorhizobium sp. M0830, assembly GCF_040319965.1. Taxonomy (NCBI): domain Bacteria; kingdom Pseudomonadati; phylum Pseudomonadota; class Alphaproteobacteria; order Hyphomicrobiales; family Phyllobacteriaceae; genus Mesorhizobium; species Mesorhizobium sp. M0830. Next base: position 28,259 of record NZ_JAMYOR010000051.1, read on the forward strand.
ATTCAGGGATGTAGAAGCTGCCCCAGACATAGGCGCGGCCAAGCGGAAAGTTGAATTCCTGGGTACCGGTGTCGTGTGGGGAAGCGATGTCGAACATTGCCCGCCAGACATCGCTCCAGTCCTTGGGGACGAGCCAGCTCAGGAAATCCAGCAAATGTGGCAGCCGGTCGAAGAAATGCCCGGCATTGGCCTCGTCGGCGAACCACATGGTGCCGCCGAGCGCGACAACGAGCAGGCCGACGCCGATGGCGGTGTAGAGCCGGCGCAAGGACGTCTGGCGACGCCAGGCGTCGGCCATCTGGTGAGTGGCGCCGGAAGGGACTGTCACGGAATGGGTCATGATCGGAGATGCAAAAAGGGCGGTGTTCTGAACACCGCCCTTCCTAATTTTGCCGTTAGCCGCCGATGGCTGCCTTACGGGCTTCGACGATGACGTTGTAGAAGTCTGCCTTCACTGGAGCGTAGCCGGTAAAGTCGCCACCTTCGATGCCTTCGAAGCAGGCCTTGTCCTTCTTGGGCAGCTGCGTGAAGAAGTCAGTGAGCTTGGCGGTCATTTCGTTGCCGAGCGCGGTGCGCACGACCAGCGGGCCGTTCGGGATCAGGCCCGAGCGCCAGACTTCGACGAAGTCGTTGGGGTCGACGGCGCCCTTGGCGACTTCCTTGTGGAAGGTGCCGGAGGTGTAGCCGTCCTTGAAGTCGCCAATGCCGGACGAATCGTCCACTGCCACGTCGACCTTGCCGTCACGCACGGCCAGAACGTTGTTCTCGTGGCCGCCATTGAACTGGGTCGAAGCGAAGAAGGTCTCGTTCGAAGCGCCGGTGTCCTTCGGAATCTGGGTCAGCGGGATTAGATAGCCGGAGGTCGAATCCGGATCGGCATAACCAAGCTTCTTGCCCTTGGCCGACTTGATGTCGGTGATGCCGGAGGATTTCAGGGCGAGGCCGATCGAATAGTAGCCTGTGGCGCCGTCGGTCTGCTGGGTGGTGAGGATCGGGGTGACTGCCTTCGGGTCCTTGAGAGCGACGCTGGCATAGCCGGAAGCGCCGAGCTCGGCGAAGTCGAGCGTGCCACCGAGCAGGCCCTGGATCACGCCATCATAATCGGCGGCGGGGAACAGCGAGACCTTTTCGAAGCCGAATTCGGTCTTCAAGTGGTCGGCGAGGCACTGGTAGTTGCGCAGCCGGTCGGTTTCGTTTTCGCCGCCGAGAATGCCGACGCGAAATTCCTTCATGTCGGCCGCATGGGCCATGCTGGTCGCCATGGCGAGCACCGAAACGGCGCCAAAAACCATCTTTCTGGACATCTGTAATCTCTCCTGTAGGTTCCGGCCCCGCGCCGGCAGCGTTCTTGAGTTTGACTGGCGCCCTTGACGTGGGCTGGCGATCCCAACCGCTCTCAATACCCCGGGAATGCCGGTTCGAGCGGTCCGGCGGATGCGGCGATCTTTCGGCTGAAGGCAACGCTGGTCGAAGTAATGGCCTCTGAGATTTCCTGGCCATTGTTGTCTGCGCCGTAGACGAGGCGCACGGCTTCGCGGTTGAGCTCTTCCGGCGGCCCGTCGAAGACGACCTTGCCGGCGGCCATGCCGATGATACGGTTGCAGTAGGTGCGGGCGGTGTCCAGCGTGTGCAGATTGGTGACGACAGTGATGCCTTCGCGCAAATTGATGTCCTGCAGCGAATCCATCACCACCTTGGCGTTGAGCGGGTCGAGCGAAGCGATCGGCTCGTCGGCGAGGATCACCCTGGGCTGCTGCATCATGGCACGGGCAATGGCGACACGCTGCTGTTGTCCACCCGACAAGGTGCCGGCGGGCTGAAGTGCTGTACGGGCGATGTCGAGCCGCTCCAGGGCGGCGACGGCCTCGGCGCATTCGGCGCGGGAGAACATGCCGAACAGGTTTGACATGGTCGAACGGTGGTTCAGCTTGCCGAGCAGCACATTGGTCAGCACGTCGAGGCGCGGCACCAGGTTGAACTGCTGGAAGATCATGGCGCAGTCGCGCTGCCAGCGCCGCAGCGGCGAGCCGCGCAACTGCGAGACTTCGGCGCCGTCAAAGAAAATCGACCCCTGGCTGGGATCGATGAGACGGTTGATCATGCGAAGAAGGGTTGATTTGCCGGCACCGGAACGGCCGATAATGCCAACCATCTGACCCTGCGGGATCGCGATGTTGATGTCGCTGACGGCGGTGTTCTTGCCAAATCGTCGGGTGACACCGCGGATTTCGAGCGTGGCAGAGTTTGCTGACATGGGGCAGGTTCCAGTCCGGACCATATTGATCGTCAGGCACTCGCCTAACGCAGCCACATGAACCTGCCGTGTCGCGGTGATGTCAGTTTTGTTACGCTCCACAGGTGTGGAGTTGCGGCCGGCCCAGGACCAGCAATTCCTCGAAGTGCTCCATGTCCCGGAAGCTGCAGAAGGCCGGAGCTTTGATTTCGATCACGGGAGCCTGCTGCTCGAAAAGCTTGAGAGAGTCATCGAACAGGTCCCGCCATGCGGCTGCCCATGATGATGATGTGAAGAACTATCCTTCGTATTTTTCCAGGAAGGCCTCGGCCGATAGTTCCCGGAAATCGTCGAGCGAAGCGCGCAGCCTGGCATGATCCCAGTCCCACCAGGCAAGCGCCTGATAACGTTCGGCGGTGCGGCGGTCGAAGCGCTCACGGATCGGTTTTGCCGGCACGCCGGCGACGATGGTGTAGGGGGCGACATCCTTCGAGACGACAGCGCCGGCGCCGACCGCAGCACCATCGCCGACGGTGACGCCGGGCAGGATGGTCGAGCCATGACCGAGCCAGGTGTCGTGGCCGATGGTGACGCGCCTGGCGCGGCGCTGGGCGAAGAATTCGCTCTCATGTTCGGCGTCGTCCCAATAGTCCGAAGCGCGATAGGTGAAATGGTGCAGCGTCGGCCGCCAGGTCGGGTGGTTGGTGGCGTTGATGCGCACGCTCGCCGCGATGTTGGAAAACTTGCCGATCGTGGCGCACCAGACAGCGCAATCCTGCATCATGTAGGAATAGTCGCCGAGTTCGCTCTCCAACACCCGGCTGCGGTCGGCGATCTCGGTCCAGCGGCCGAGGGTGGAGTTCTGGACGTCCGCCGTGGGGTGGACCAGCGGGGTCTCAGACAATTTCCTGGTCATGCGGCGATTTTTCCGGGAGCGAAAGCGGTGACGTCGATGATGCGGTCGGCAACCGCCTCGCGCACGTCGTGGTCGTGGAAGATGCCAAGCAGGGCGACATCAGCCGCCTTCTTGGCGGCGATGAGTTCGATCACGACGTCGCGGTTCCTGGCATCGAGCGAAGCGGTCGGTTCGTCGAGCAGCAGGATCGGGTGCTCGGTGATGAAGCCGCGCGCGATGTTGACGCGCTGCTGCTCGCCGCCGGAGAAGGTCGCCGGCGGCAATGCCCAAAGTTTCTCCGGGAGGTTGAGCTGCGCCAGCAAGGTGCGTGCCTTGTCGCGTGCAATTTTGCGGTCTTCGCCGCGTTCGACCAGCGGTTCGGCGACGACATCGAGCGCCGAGACGCGCGGCACGGTGCGCAGGAACTGGCTGACATAGCCGATCGTTTGCCGGCGCACGGCAAGCACGGTGCGCGGGCTGGCGGTGGCAAGGTCGATCAGCCCGTCGTCGTGCGTGACGATGATCTGGCCTTCATCGACGGCATAGTTGCCGTAGAGCATCTTGAGGATCGAGCTCTTGCCGGCACCGGATGGGCCGCCAAGCACGGTGCATTCGCCGGCCCTGATCGAGAACGAGACTCCGGCGACGACAGGCAATTTGATGCCGTCGCGCAGATGCATGGTGAAGCTCTTGGCGACGTCCGAGACAACGAGGGGGGTGGCCATCAGAAGGTCCTCCAATCATCGTTCGTTTGCGGGCCAGCACCCCCCTCTGGCCAATGCAATTGCACGTGCGGAATAAAGGTGAAATCTCGAAGCGGGTGGTTGCGAGGTGTCGGCGCGAGGCACCCCCCTCTGTCCTGCCGGACATCTCCCCCGCAAGGGTGGAGATTGGCAGTTTCACCCGCAGCGCTTTTCTTGCAGCCTTGGTAATTGGTGAAAGCAGCAGGGACAGCCGATCTCCCTCCTTGCGGGGGAGATGGCCGGCAGGCCAGAGGGGGGTGCCTCGCGCCAAGGTTTCGCGAACACGCGCTTTGAGACTTCATCGTCAAACCTGCAGAATCGAGGAAACGAGCAACTGGGTGTAGGGCGCGCGCGGGTCGTCGAGCACGCGGTCGGTGAGACCGCTTTCGACGACGCGGCCGTCCTTCATCACCATCATGCGCTGCGACAACAGCCGCGCTACCGCGAGATCATGGGTGACGACGATGGCCGCGAGACCAAGATCGGTGACCAGACCGCGCAGCAGGTCGAGCAGGCGCGCCTGGACCGAGACGTCGAGGCCGCCGGTCGGCTCGTCCATGAACACCAGCCGTGGGCCGGTGACGAGATTGCGGGCGATCTGCAGGCGCTGGCGCATGCCGCCGGAGAAGGCGCGCGGCTCGTCGTCGATGCGGTCCTCGTCGATCTCGACGCGCGATAGCCAGTCGACCGCGGTGGCGCGGATCCTGCCGTAATGGCGATCGCCGACAGCCATCAGCCGCTCGCCGACATTGGCGCCGGCCGACACCGTCATGCGCAGGCCGTCAGCGGGGTTCTGGTGAACAAAACCCCAGTCGGTGCGCATCAGGAAGCGGCGCTCGGCCTCGCTCATGCGATAAAGCTCGCGGAACTGGCCGTCGCGCATGCGGTAGCTGGCGGTCCCGGAACTCGGCAGCAGCCGCGTCGATAGGCAGTTGAGCAGCGTCGTCTTGCCGGAACCGGACTCGCCGACGACAGCCAGGACTTCGCCCGGCCACAGGTCGAAGGAGACGTTGTCGCAGCCGACGCGCGAGCCGTAGAATTTGGAGAGCGCCGAGACGCGCAGCAGCGGTTCGTCGGTCATTGCTTCTCCTTACCCTCCCCGTTGTGGGGAGAGTCGGCGCGCAGCGCCGGGGTGGGGGTTGAGTGGAGCGTGGATTGGTCAAGCCCCCCACCCGCGCCTTCGGCGCGACCTCCCCATAAGGGGGAGGTAGGGGCGTTGCGTCGCTTCTCGCAGTGGTCGGTGTCGGAGCAGACGAACATGTGGCCGCCATGGTCGTCGAGGATGACCTCGTCGAGATAGACATTCTCGGCTGCGCACAGCGCGCAGGGCTGGTCGAAGGTCTGCACCTCGAACGGATGATCCTCGAAGTCGAGGCTGACCACTTCGGTGAAGGGCGGCACCGCATAGATGCGCTTTTCGCGGCCGGCGCCGAACAGTTGCAGGGCGGGCGAGCGGTGCATCTTGGGATTGTCGAACTTAGGCGTCGGCGACGGGTCCATCACATAGCGGCCCTCGACCTTGACCGGATAGGCATAGGTGGTGGCGATGCGGCCGTGCTTGGCGATGTCCTCATAGAGCTTGACATGCATGAGGCCGTATTCCTCCAGCGCATGCATCTTGCGCGTTTCGGTCTCTCGCGGTTCAAGGAAGCGCAGCGGCTCGGGGATAGGCACCTGATAGACCAGCACCTGGCCTGCCGTCAGCGGATGCTCGGGGATGCGGTGGCGGGTCTGGATGATGGTGGCGCTGGCTGTGTCGGTGGTCACCGCGACATTGGCGACCTTCTTGAAGAAGGCGCGGATCGAGACGGCATTGGTGGTGTCGTCGGCGCCCTGGTCGATCACTTTCAGCACATCGTCGGGACCGATGATCGAAGCGGTGACCTGCACGCCGCCGGTGCCCCAGCCATAGGGCATCGGCATTTCGCGCGAGGCGAACGGCACCTGATAGCCGGGGATGGCGATGCCCTTGAGGATCGCGCGGCGGATCATCCGCTTGGTCTGTTCGTCGAGATAGGCGAAGTTGTAGGTGGCGATGTCGGTCATTGCGCGACTTTCAGTCCCTTGGCGTAGCGTGCCAGCCGCTCCGCGAGCGTGCCTGTGTGCAGTTCGAACATGTGGTTGTCGTCGTCGTAGAAATAGATCGAGCGGCCTTCACCCTCGACGCGTGGGCGCGGCGGGCGCGTGTCGAGGCCAAGCGCTTTGACGCGCTCGGCGTAGCGGTCGAAATCGGCGTCATCGATCTTGAAGGCGATGTGGTTGTAGCTGCGTTCCGGCAAGGGATCGCCCTCCATGATGGCGGCCCAGATGTCGCCGATCAGGAAGAACTTTTCGCGCGACAGCGAGAACTGTTCGGCACCGCTGGCATAGACCTCTCGGGCGTCGAGTATGCCCTCGAGGATCTCGGTCATCCGGTCGAGATCGCGGACGATAAAGGTCATGTGGGAGAGGCCTTCGATCATTCCGCAGCCTCCCGCTTCTCTTCGGCCTTCGTAGGGTTTTCGCGGGCGTCGTATTCGGCACGCATGCGGCGCACGAGGTCGAGTTCGGCCTGAAAGTCGACATAGTGCGGCAGCTTCAGATGTTCGACGAAGCCGGTCGCCTGAACGTTGTCGGAATGCGAGATGACGAACTCCTCATCCTGGGCAGCAGCGACGACATCCTCGCCCAACTCGCTGGCGCGCAGCGCCCGGTCGCAGAGCGCCATCGCCATCGCCTTGCGCTCGCTCTGGCCGAAGACGAGGCCGTAGCCGCGGGTGAATTGCGGCGGCGCCTTGGCCGAACCCTTGAACTGGTTGACCATCTGGCATTCGGTGATGCGCACAGTGCCGAGCGGGACAGCAAAAGGCAGTTCGGGCACGTCGAGTTCCAGCTCGACCTCGCCGATGCGGATTTCGCCGACAAAGGGATGATTGCGGGCATAGCCGCGCTGTGTGGAATAGCCGAGCGCCAGCAGGAAGCCCTCGTCGCCGCGCGACAGCGCCTGCAGGCGGATGTCGCGCGCCATCGGGAACTCCAGCGGCTCGCGGGTGATGTCGCCGGGGACGTGATCCTGCGGCATGTCGCCGTCCGGTTCGATCAGGCCTTCGCGGGCAAGGATGGCCGAGACGCGCGGCATGGCTTGCGCTTCGGTCTCGCGCTGCAGCGGCTCGGCGACGTCGGCGCCGGCGGCAAGCTCGGGATCGAGCAGCCGGTGGGTGTAGTCGAAGGTCGGGCCGAGCAACTGGCCGCCAGGCAGGTCCTTGTAAGTCGCCGACACGCGCCGCTCGACCAGCATGGTGGCGGTGTCGATAGGCTTGGTGTAGCCGAAGCGCGGCAGCGTGGTGCGATAGGCGCGTACCAGGAAGATTGCCTCGATCATGTCGCCGCGCGCCTGGACGATGGCGAGTGCCGCCAGTTCCCGGTCGTAGAGCGAGCCTTCGCTCATCACCCGGTCGACGCCGAGCGCCAGCTGCTCGACGATCTGGTCGAGGCGAAGTGCGGGCACAGAACGGTCGCCGCGCCGGCGGTCGGCAAGCAGGGTGTGGGCATTGGCAATGGCGGCTTCGCCGCCTTTTACCGCGACATACATATTACGCCTCCATCGTCTTGATGCGCGTCGTGCGCGGCAGGCAGGCAATGCCATCAGTGGTGGCGAGGATGATGTCGACACCGCGCGGAAAACGCTTGATATTCTGCTTCCACTGCTCGACGAAATGACGCGGCATCTGCGCCGGCGCGATCGTGGCGCTGGTTTCGATGCCGGGACCTTCGAGCGACAGAGGCGTGCCGGAGACGAGATCGCTGACCTGCAGGACCAATGTGGTCGAACGGTCGGGATAGTCCTGCGTGCCTTGCGAAAAACCGTCGAGCGCCATCATCTCGGCCGGGGCTGCGATCAACGCGAAATGCGCATCGGCCGGCGTGTTGGCCAATGGCGCGCCGGTGTGGAAACCAAGCCAGGATTTGATGGCAGGGGAAGCCTGTAAAGCCGGGTCGAGCCAGAGCGGGGTGTCATTGTCGCAAAGCGCCAGCGCAATGGCACCGGCGGTCGCCGACAGCGGCGCCGGCGGACGGGCAAAGGCGGGCAACGGCTGCACGCTGCCAGGCCGCGCCATCGCCTCCATGACAGCGCGGAACACGGTCTGTGCGTTGAAGACCGGATCGGCGAAGCCGCCCTCGATCGATTGCGATGCGATGTCCATCAGTCTTCTCCGCGTACCATGGTGAAGAAATCCACCTTCGTTGCCGCCGTCTCGGCGCGGCGGCGTTCATGCGCCGTGGTCAGGGCCGACCGCAGAGGCGCTATCAGCCCGGTCTCGACCTCGGCGCGGCGGGCCGGGTCCTGCCACAGTGCGTCGGCGATGGCCGCCAGCTTCGCCTTCTGCTTGTCGCGGCCAAGCGCATAGCAATGGCCGACCTGTCCGGACGGCAGCCGGACGGTGGCGCGGGTGACGGTCGCCTCGCCGACATTGAAGGGCGCGCCCCCACCGCCGATGCGGCCGCGTACGGTGACCAGGCCGGTTTCGGGGCCGCGCAGCAGTTCTGCGTCCGAAGGCAGTCCGGCCTCGTTCCAGAGCCGAACGATGTCGTCGCCGCCGGATTGCGCCAGGGTTGCCATGGCGGCCTTGCGTTCGGCTTGATCGCGGGCTTCCTGTCCTCGCATCAGCAACATTCCTCTTCGCCAAATTTGTCTATTGATATAGACAACTATACAAATTATACCTATTATCTAGCGCGAGTCCATGACGGGTGGATGACAAGCACTTGAAGACTGGGGGCAATCAATGGTCGGGCGGCTGGCAGCGGACAGCATCGAGCGGCGCAGCGGCGTCTCGCTGTGGCGGCAGATCGCCGAGAAGATCCTGCAGGCGATCGCCGTCGGCGATTTCGCAGAAAGCGCCGCGCTGCCGCCGGAGATGGCACTGGCTGAGCGCTATGGCGTCAACCGCCACACCGTGCGCAGCGCCATATCGGCCCTTGTGCAGGAAGGGGTGCTGCGGGCCGAGCAGGGGCGCGGCACCTTCGTGCTGTCGCGCAGGCGGCTGTCCTATCCCATCGGTGCGCGCACACGCTTTTCAACGGGCCTGCAAGGGCAGACATCGGAACGGCATATCGTCCTGCTGGCGTCCTCGGTCGAGCCGGCCAGCCAGCGCGTCGCCGAGGGGCTGGGGCTCGCCAAGGGAGCCGATGTGATCCGCCTGGAAACGCGCGGCGAAGCCGACGGACGGCCTGTGTCGCGCGCTGCCGGCTGGTTCGATGCCCGGCGCTTTGCCGGTATCGATGCTGCAATGGCGGAGACCGGCTCGATCACCGCATCGCTCGCCCGGTTCGGCATCGACGACTATCTCAGGCAATCGACCGTGCTATCGGCGCGCCACGCCGATGCGGCGGACCTTGCAGACCTCGACCTGCAACCGGGCGCCATCGTGCTGGTTACAGTCGCTGTCAACGTCACGCCGGATGGCCAGCCGATCCAGTTTTCCGAGTCCAGGTTTCCGGCAGAACGGGTGGAGCTGAAGCTCTCGGCGCTGTAGGGAGTGCCGGCCTTATGCGAGACCGTGACTTCTGACTCGCGCTGATCGGTCGCGCGCTCCCCTGTCAGCGGCTTGGCGTTTGAGGACCGCCTTCCCCCACTCCGTCTCGGCTTCGCCGAGCCACCTCTCCCCCCTCCGGAGGGAGAGGAAGGAGCCCGCTGGCGGCGGGAGAAGGAGGGAGTCTGGTTGAGGAGCGTTGGCCGCAATAGGCTCGCACCTTCCTCTACCCCGTCGATCGGGGGAGAGGTGGCTCGGCGAAGCCGAGACGGAGTGGGGGTCGATCTGCGCGGGGCGTCGTCAATTCGGGCCGGGTTCACCGCCTGCTAAGTTATGCTCCCACCTCGATCACAGCCTTGATCAGTCCTGATTTCTCATGCGCCCAGCGGGACAGATCGTGTGGCGTGCCGGAAAGCGTGGTGCGGTGGGTGACGAGTTTTGCCAGCGGAACGGCGCCGTTGCGGATCGAGGCGGCGACATGGTCGAAATCGGCGCGCAACGCATTGCGGCTGCCGATCAATGTCATTTCACGTTTGTGGAATTCCGGATCGGAAAAGCTGATGTCGTCCTTGACGACGCTGACCAGCACCAATGTTCCGCCATGCGCGACATGGGCGAAAGCCGACCGCACCGACTGGGTGTTGCCGGTGGCGTCGAAGACCACATCGAAGCCTTCGCCAGAGGTTGCCTCCCTGACCAGATCTGGCACCGCGCCGCGCGAGCCGTCGAGGGTCTGGAACCCAAGCTCATTCTCGGCGAAGGCGAGCCTTTCACTGCTCATGTCGAGCAATGTCACGTCGAGGCCGGCGATGCGAGCGAAGATGGCGGTGCCGAGCCCGATCGGGCCGGCGCCGATGACCAGTGTGCGTGCGCCGGTTTCGGCCTTGGCACGCCGCACGGCATGTGCGCCGATGGCCAGGAACTCGACGGCGGCGGCGTCGGCCAACGACAGGCCGTTGGCAGGATAGAGATTTTGCGCCGGCACCAGGATGCGTTCGCACATGGCTCCGTCGCGATGCACCCCGAGCACTTCGATGCTGACGCAGCAATTCGGCTTGCCGTGCCGGCAGGCGATGCACTTGCCGCAGGAAAGATAGGGGTTGATGACGACCGGTTCGCCAACGGCCAGTTCGACACCTTCCCCGGGTTCCACCACGGTACCCGATACTTCATGGCCCATGATGCGGGGATAGGCGAGGAACGGGTGCTTGCCCTCGAAGATGTGATAGTCGGTGCCGCAGATGCCGACATGGCTGACGGACACCAGCGCCCAGCCGGGAGGCGGCGCGCCGGGGGCCGGACGGTCTTCCAGGATAAGATCGCCGGGCGAACGGCAGACGACGGCCTTCATGCTTCAATCCAGTCGGTAATGAATCGCCGGCCCGTCGATTGTGACGGGCCAGCGATTGATCGAGGGTTTACTTGCCGCGGCGGCGCAGCCCGTCGAAGTAGACGATGATGATGATCAGCGCGCCGGTGATGATGCGCTGCCAGAACGAGTTGACGTTGAGCAGGTTGGCGCCATTGTTGATGGTGGCCAGGATAAAGGCGCCAAGCAGCGGTCCGTGCACCGAGCCGACGGCACCGAACAGCGAGGTGCCGCCGATGACCGACGAGGCGATCGCCTGCAGCTCCCAGCCCTCAGCCTGGGTCGGATTACCGATGCCGATGCGGGCGGCCAGCAGCACGCCGACGAAAGCCGCGCAGAGGCCGGACAGCGTGTAGGCCATGTAGATGGTTCGCTGGACATTGACGCCGGACAGGCGCGAGGCCTCGGCGTTAGAGCCGACCGAGAACAGATACCGGCCCCAGCGGCTGTGATGCAGGAAGATATAGGCCGGAATGCCGACCAGGATCACCATCCAGAACAGGTTGGGGATGCCGATGAAGGAACTGCGCGAGAAGGCGGTGAAGGTGTCGCTGTTGATATTGATCGAATTGCCGTTGGTCATCAAAAGGCCGATGCCGCGCAGCGAGGTCAGCGTCGCCAACGTGATGATGAACGGCGGCAAGCCCATCTTGACGATGCCGAAGCCGTGAAACATGCCGATGGCAACACCGACCAGCAGCGTCACCAGAATGGCGAGCCAGATCGGGAAGCCGGCATTGATCATCATGGCGGCGACGACGGTGGCGAAGCCGACCACGGCGCCGACGGACAGGTCGATGCCGCCGGTGATGATGACGAAAGTCTGGCCGACCGCCATGATGGCGATCATCGAACCCTGCCGCAGCAGGTTGGCGATGTTATTGGAAGAGGCGAAGCTCGGCGTCGCGACCGACAGGACGATCCAGAGCAGAACCAGCAACGCCAGAAGCGTCAGCCCGAACAGGACATTGTAGTTCCGTTTCGGCTTTTCGACAGCAATCGCCTCGGTGCTCATATCTGTCCTCCCTGCTTTTCTTGTTTCTCGGCGAGCGCCTGCGTGAGAATGTCCTCGTGGCTGGCGCCGCGAAAACCATGAGTTGCCACCAGTTTGCCGCGCCGGAACACATGCAGCGTATCGGCCAGCTCGTAGACTTCCGGCAGATAGGACGAGATCAGGATGATGCCGGCGCCTTTCGACAGCAGCGCGCCGAACAACCGGTAGATCTCGGCCTTGGTGCCGACATCGACGCCGACTGTCGGTTCGTCGAAGATGAACAGCTTGGCGCCGTGCGCCAGCCATTTGCCGATGACGATCTTCTGCTGGTTGCCGCCCGACAGGCTGGACGCCAGAGCGCCGCGCGTCGGTGTCTTGATGCGCAGATCGGCGATCTGGCGATCGGCCTGCGTCTTTTCCTGCGCACTCGAGATCAGCAGATTGTTCGAGATGCGCTTGTAGATCGGCAGGTTGAGATTGAGGCCGACCGGCAGGTTGAGGCAGAGGCCCTGGTCGCGGCGGCTTTCCGGCGCCAGCGCCATGCCGAGCTTGATCGCGTCATGCTCGGATTTGACCTGAACCTCCTTGCCTTCCCAGAGAATCTGGCCGGCCGATTTGCGGTGGCGGCCATAAAGTGTCGTGACGAACTCGCTGCGCCCGGCGCCGATCAGGCCATAGAGCCCGACGATCTCGCCGGCGCGAACCGTCATCGAGACATTTTCAAACCCTTTGCCGGACAGGTTCCGCGCTTCGATGATCGCGGCGCCCGGCGTGAAATGCTCCTTGTGGTAGACCTGCTCGATAGAGCGGTTGATCATCATCTTGACCAGCTCGGCATCGTTGGTCTCAGCGATGTTGCGGGTGCCGACCAGCATGCCGTCGCGCAGCACGGAAACACGATCGGCGAGTTCGAACACTTCCTCCATGCGGTGGCTGATGTAGATGATCGTCACGCCTTCGCCCTTCAGCCGGCGGATCAGGGTGAAAAGCTGGTCGGCCTCCTTGCGGGTGAGGTAGGCGGTCGGCTCGTCGAAGATCAGGAATTTGGTACCGCGCACGGTGGCGCGGGCCGCTGCAATCAGCTGTTGCTGGCCGATGGTCAGGTCGCCCAGCGTGACATGCGCCGGCAGGTCGAAGCCGAGATCGTCGATGATCTTCTGCGCTTGCCTGACCATGGCGCGCTGCTGCAGGATGCCGAAGCGCGAATTCTCTTCGCCGAGGAACATGTTGGCGGCGACCGTCAGGTGACGGCACAGCACGACCTCCTGGTGCACGGCATTGATGCCGAGCGCCATCGCCTCATGCGGCGTCGCCAGGGCAGCCGGCTGGCCTTCCCAGATGACCTCTCCGGAGGTGCGCGGCATGACGCCGGTCAAAAGCTTGATGAGGGTCGACTTGCCGGCGCCGTTCTCGCCGACGATGGCGTGGATCTCGCCGGACTTGAAGGCGAGGTTGACCGGCTTGAGCGCGTGGGTGCCGGGATAACGCTTCTCCAGCCCGCGCAATTCGAGGATGGTCCTGCCAGGCTCCAGCACAGGGGCCGGATGCAGTTCCTGCGCCGTCGATGTCATGACAATCCTCCCAGATTGGCCTCCCAGATTGGCCTCACGATTGGCACGCGGCGAGGCAAGGATATGCCGCGAAGACAGCCTAGCTCAGGCTCGTGGATTGCCAAGCCGTTTGTGCCGGCAGCGAATGTTTCCGGGGCGCGAGGCCCCGGAAACGATTTGGATGCGAAGGCTTAGAGCTTCGGATTGAGCAGCGCGTCGATCTTGGGGTCCTTCATGTTGTCCTTGGTCACCAGATTGGCGCCGGTGTCGACATTGGCCTCGACCTTTTCGCCCTTCGAGGCGGCGAGTGCGGTCTTGATGCCGTCATAACCCATCCGGTACGGATCCTGGACGACGAGGGCGGAAATGACGCCGTCGTTGAGGAACTTGATCAGCTTCTCGTCGCTGTCGAAGCCGACCAGCGCCAGCTTGCCGCCAAGGTTGTTTTCGGCGACAGCCTGACCGACGCCCTGCGCCATGATCAGGTTGGAGGCGAAGATGCCCTTGAGATTCGGGTTGGCGGTGATCAGGTCGGTGGCGATGTTGAGGCCGGTGGTGGCCTGGCCGTCGGCATATTTGTCGGCGACCAGCTTCAGGCCCGGATATTTGGCGGCCAGCTGTTCGGTGAAGCCCTGCTTGCGCTGTTCGAGCGAGCCGGCGCCCGGTGCGTTGGTGATCAGAGCGACGTCGCCCTCGATCTTACCGCCGTTGGCGGCGCCGATAGCGGCTGCAAGGCCGTCGGCAGCAACGCGGCCGCCCTGCACATTGTCGGTGGTCAGGAACGATGTGAAGGCCTTGGAGTCGGCGCCGGAGTCGATGCCGATAACCTTGACCTTGGCAGCGGCTTCATCGATCGGCTTGCCAAGCGCCTTGAACTCGGTCGGCGCAATGACGATGGCCCCCGGGTTGCTGGCAACGGCGTTCTCGAGGATCGAGACTTGGCCGTTGACGTCGGTTTCAGCCTGGGCGCCAAGTTCCGGCACGTTGACGCCGAGATCCTTGCCGGCCTTGCGGGCGCCGGCCAGAACGATCTGCCAGTAGAAGGACGTGGTGTCCTTGACGATGATCGGAATGGTCACATCCGCCGCCGAAACCGGCGCCGAATGCATGACGCCGGTGAGCATCGAAGCTGCTGCCAGCGCCATGACAGCGCGGCGGTTGAGAATGCTGGTCACGAATTTCATGAGGTTCCTCCCTAAGTCGCCCGGTGAACGTTACGGAAGCTCCGTTCGGATAGGCGTAGCCCAAACAGAACTTTATCAATAAAAAACAGTTGCCATGTTTTGATAGTGCATCGAACCGGCCGATGCAAGCGGTGTTTGACCAGTTCTCGGGAAGCCTGGCAGAGGCAGAGCCACCGCACTGCTTTCCCTCGCCGTCATCGAATGCTCCCGTTTCCATTCCGTGAGCGTATGGAATATTAATTCCACCCGTTCGTCAATATGGAATGTTCATTCTCATATAAATTGCAAGGGTGTGAAACCGGATCGCCGTTCACCGAGCGGATCGCGTTTCACGCCAGCTCCTGCACCAGGGTATGGGGGCGATATCTGGGGTATTCCGTCTCCGGCACGTCGATGTCGAGCAATTCGAGGTTGCGGGTCAGGTTTGCCAGCTTGGCAGTACCGGTCAGCACGGTAGCGACCATTGGTTCATGGAGCGGGAACTGGAACGCGGCCGCGGCCAGCGGATAACCGCCCTCGGCTGCGATCCTTTCCATCGCACCGACGCGATCGAGCACGTCATGGCTGGCAGGGCGGTAATCGAAATGCGAGCCTTGCACCGGCCCGGTCGCCAGGATGCCGGAGTTGAAGACGCCACCAATGACCAAAGAGGTCTGTTGCGCGCGGCACAGCGGCAGCAATTCCGCTTCGGCGCTTCGGTCGAGCAGGGAATAGCGGCTGGCGAGCAGGATGCAATCGAGCGGCGCCCGGCGCATCACGTCGAGACAGATCTGCACCTCGTTGACGCCGAGCCCATAGGCGGAAATGACACCTGTTCTCTTCAGCTCTTCGAGCGCCTTGAGGCCGCCATCCATCAGATCGCGAAAGTGCAGCTTGGTCTTCTCGGCGCCATGCGTGTAGGCGCCGATGTCGTGGACGAACAGGATGTCGATCTTGTTCAGGCCAAGCCGCGCATAGCTGAACTCGACCGAGCGCATGATGCCGTCATAGGAATAGTCGTAATCGAGCGCGAAGGGCAGCGGATCGACATAGGAGTGATCGGGAACATGGTCATCCGGCACCGGGCGGAACAACCGGCCGACCTTGGTCGACAACACATAGGAATCACGCGGCTTGTAGCGCAGGAAGTCGCCGAAGCGTCGTTCCGACAGGCCGAAACCGTAGAAGGGAGCGGTGTCGAAATAGCGCAGGCCGGCTTCCCAGGCGCCTTGCAGCGTCTCCATCGCGGCTTCGCGCGGACAGGCGCGGTAGAGGCCGCCGAGCGCAGCGCCGCCAAAGCTGACCTCGGTGACCTCGAGCGCGGTGCGACCGATGCGGCGCTTGTTCATGCGAAAACCTCCCCGTTCCCGACCATTGTCCGGCCTGGTCATCTTCAGATATCAGTGGAAACTAAAGCGTCGCGCCCAGGTGCCAGGGCACGAACTCGTTGTCGCCGTAGCCGAAATCCTCGCTCTTGGTCTTGCGGCCGGAAGCCGTCTCGACGATCAGTTCGAAGATCTCGCGGCCCATGCCGGCGATGGTCTTTTCACCGGAGGCAATGACGCCGCAATTGACGTCCATGTCCTCTTCCATCTGATGATACATGGTCGAGTTGGTGGCGACCTTGATCGACGGTGTCGGCCGGCAACCGAAGCAGGAGCCGCGGCCGGTGGTGAAGACGATGATGTTGGCGCCGCCCGCCACCTGGCCGGTCGCCGAGACCGGGTCGTAGCCGGGGGTGTCCATGAACACCAAGCCGCTGCCGGTGACCTTTTCGGCATAGCCGAAGACACCATTGAGCGGCGTCTGGCCGCCCTTGGCGACCGCGCCGAGCGATTTCTCCAGGATGGTGGTGAGGCCGCCGCGCTTGTTGCCGGGCGAGGGGTTGTTGTCGATCGAGGCGCCGTGCTTGGCGACGTGATCTTCCCACCACTTCACGAAGCCGTCGAGCTTCTGCGCGATCTCCGGCGTTGCCGCGCGATAGGCTAGCAGATGTTCGGCGCCGTATATTTCCGTGGTCTCGGAGAGGATGCCGATGCCGCCGACGCCGGCCAGGATATCGACGGCAGCACCCAGCGCCGGATTGGCTGTAATGCCCGACATGCCGTCGGAGCCGCCGCATTGCAGGCCGACGACGATCTCGCTGACCGGGATCGGCTCACGCTTCAATTGGCCGACTTCCTCGGCAATCTCAGCCAGCACGCCCATCGCCTTTTCGACCGATTTGCGCGAACCGCCGGCGTCCTGGATGTTGAAATGGCGTTTGCCGGCAGCGACGCCCTTCTGGCCATAGAGCGTGAGCTGGTTGACCTCGCAACCGAGGCCGACCATCAGCACGCCGCCGAAATTCGGGTGGCGGGCATAACCGGCAAGCGTGCGGTGCAGCACCATCATGCCGTCGCCGGTGGCGCTCATGCCGCAGCCTTGGCCGTGAACGATCGGTACGAAGCCGTCAATGCCGGGATATTTCGGCAGCAGGGTTCGGTTGGCGGTGTCGGCGATCGAATGGCAGACGGTGGCCGAGCAATTGACGCTGGCGACGATGCCGATGAAGTTGCGCGTGCCTGCGCGGCCATCGGCGCGGCGATAGCCCATGAAGGTGCGGGCGCGGTCCGCTTCCGTCGCGTGCTCGGCCTCGCTCGGCGGCACGACCGGCAAGCGGCCCGATTCGAAAACCAGATTATGCGAATGAACATGCTCGCCGGCTGCAATATCCTGTGTCGCACGGCCGATCGCCTGCGCGTATTTGACCACGGCCTCGCCGGCGGCGATCGGCTTGATCGCCACCTTGTGGCCAGGTTCGATCAGAGCAGCGGCGACGGCGCCGCCCGGCAGCACGGTGCCGATCTCGATGCGGCCGTTAGCGACGGCGACATTGTCGGCGGGGGACAGGAGGATGCAGTTGGAGGCGTTCACGGGCGGTTTTCCTGGGTGATCCTGGGGTGCGCGGGCGGATTGACACGCGCTTGTTTAGATATAATGTCTTTTATCGTGAAAAAACAATTTTGCGTCAATTGTTTTTTCGCTGGGGAGTTCCGCATGTCCATCGGCGTTCAGGAAAGCGAATTTCGCTTTCAGGGGTCATGGGAACGTCATATTGCGCTTCCGGCCGACGGCCGCAAGCGACGGCGTGCAACGGGTCAGGGATGTCGAAGAGCAACAACGTCTATAAGGATGCCTACAACCGCTGCCTGCGGTTGCTCGACGAGACGCGCAGCCTGCCTTCGGAGCCGGAACTGGGCACCTTGCTTGGCGTCAGCCGCACCACGGTACGATCGATTCTTGCGCGCATGGAAGAGACCGGGCTGATCGCCTGGAACAAACGTGCCAAGACGGTGCTGCGCGAACCGCGTCCCGATGATTTCTTCCCCGAGGAAGAAACCGACACGCTGGCCGAGATCATCGAGCGGTCGTTCATGCGGCGCCTGCTTGCCGGCGGAGCGGAAGCCGGCATGCAGATCAACGAACTCGAACTGGCGCGCGAGATCGGCGTCGGCACCACCAGCGTGCGCGAGTTCCTGATCCGCTTCTCGCGCTTCGGCCTGATCGAGAAGCGCCGCAACAGCCACTGGGTGCTTAAGGGTTTCACGCGCGCTTTCGCGCTGGAGTTGACTGAAATCCGTGAGATGTTCGAACTGCGCTCGGCGGCAGCCTTCGCCGCTCTGCCGCAGGACAGCGCTGTCTGGGCCAATCTCGAACGTCTGGAAGACGAACATCGTCGGCTGGCAAGCGAGATCGCCACCCGCTTCAACGAATTCTCCGAGTTGGACGAGCGCTTCCACCGGCTCATCCACCGGGCGTCGCATAACCGGTTCATCGTGGATTTCTACGATGTCATCGCCATGATCTTTCACTATCACTACCAATGGAACAAGACGCGAGAACGCGAACGCAACGAAGTCGCGATCAATGAGCATCTGGTCTATATAGAGGCGCTGAAATCACGCGATCTCGGCAAGGTCGACGCCGCCTGCCGCAAGCACCTGAAGTCGGCGCGCCAGACCTTGCTGACCTCGATCCCCGAAATGCGGTCGCCCCAAAAATCATAAGGCGCGTCGCATCTGAAGGGCTGCGACGCGCTTCCTGCCGCGTTGCCGCAGCATCGAATTGGCGATTTTCCACCCGACGGCCTCGTGCTAGGAATGTTGCATTGCTGCGAAGAGGCAGGGTTTTGGGCGTATCGAGGAGACGGTGGAGCATACCGGTCGCGCTTGTCGCGGCCTATCTGCTGTTGCTCCAGTCGACGCTCGGCGCTTTCGCCTTCGGAAACGTGCCGAATGCGTCACAACTCGATGCCTTTGGCAACGTCATCTGCACCCATGGGGGTGCCACCCAGCTTCCCGGCGGCAACCAGCCGCCGTCCCATCAGCCGGCATGCTGCGTGCTCGGCTGCGGCATGTTTTCGCCGGCCTTTGCGCCGCCGCCCGATGCCGGGCTTGCGCTGGACAGTCGTTCCTTTGAAACGGTAGCCTTTGTCT
This sequence comes from Mesorhizobium sp. M0830, assembly GCF_040319965.1. Taxonomy (NCBI): domain Bacteria; kingdom Pseudomonadati; phylum Pseudomonadota; class Alphaproteobacteria; order Hyphomicrobiales; family Phyllobacteriaceae; genus Mesorhizobium; species Mesorhizobium sp. M0830. The sequence goes on from NZ_JAMYOR010000051.1 coordinate 47,197, forward strand.
TCCGGGCGGCCATCCATCTCGACTTCGTGCGTGAGCGCTCGCCGTCGAACCCGCGCGCGCCGCCGCTGACGGTCTGAGCCTGCTTGCCCGCCGGAACCTTTCGTGGGCGTACCCATCCAAAGATCAAACTGCTCGCGACCGGCAACGGCGCGACCATCACTTCATGGAGCAACCATGTTCAATTTCTTTCCTGACGCCGCGCGTCTTAAGCCCGGCACCATTCTACGCAGCATCGAAGAAGGTGTCGGCATTGCCGTGCTGGCTCTTGCGCTGCTGTTCATCGGCGTCCAGACCGTGTTCGCGCATGAGTTCAAGGTCGGCGATCTCGATATCGGCCACCCCTGGTCGCGCGCCACGCCGGCCGGCGCCAAGGTCGCCGGCGGCTATTTCACGATCACCAACAATGGCAGCGCGCCGGATCGGCTGGTGTCGATTTCCTCCGATATTTCTGAAAAGGCCGAGCTGCATGAAATGGGCGTCAAGGACGGCGTCATGACCATGCGACCGGTTGCCGGCGGCCTGGAAATTCCGGCCGGCGGCAAGGTGGCATTGGCGCCTGGCGGCTATCATCTGATGTTCTTCGGCTTGAAGCGGCAACCCAAGCAGGGCGAAAAGTTTTCCGCCACGCTGACCTTCGAGAAGGCCGGTGCCGTCAGCGTCGATTTCGCCGTCGAAGGCATCGGTGGTGGCGCCACGGACGATCACGCCAATTGATCCGGCCAGCTTCGCCAGTTTGAAATCAGAGGGACCATCATGAACAAGTATCTTTTGTCCGCCGCAGTCCTTTTCGTGCTCGGGACAAATGCCGCTTTCGCGCATATCACGCTCGAAACCCAGGAAGCGGCCGTCGGCTCGACCTACAAGGCAATCTTACGCGTGCCGCATGGCTGCGACGGCAAGGCTACGACTGCCGTACGCGTGCAGATCCCGGAAGGGGTGATCGCGGTGAAGCCGATGCCTAAGCCTGGCTGGACGCTGCAGGCCAAGAAGGGCAAGTACGACAAATCCTATCAACTCTACGGTCAATCGGTGAGCGATGGGGTCAAGGAAGTCGACTGGAGCGGCGGCAGCCTGCCGGATGAATTCTACGACGAGTTCGTCTTTCGCGCGACGCTGACGGAGGATCTCCCGGTGGGCCAGACGCTTTACTTTCCGGTGGTGCAGGAATGCGACGGTGCCACCGTCCGCTGGATCGAAATCCCGGCGGCCGGACAGGATGAGGACGCCCTCGAAAACCCGGCGCCCGGCATCAAGCTGCGGCCAAAGAAATGATCTCCCCGGCGGGGGGGGGGGGCACACGCCCCCCCCCGAGGGTGTGGGGGGGGGGGAGAGAGCGCGAGCAAGAAGGCGACGCGGCGAAAAAAGGGCCCCCCCCCCCCCCCCGGGGGGGGGGGGGGG